>DAHWQF010000276.1 GCA_027334785.1 Acidimicrobiaceae bacterium | reverse complement strand
GGCGCCGGCGCCGGCGGTTCCGAGTGTCGGCTGTGTCGGAGGCGGCGGCATGGGCGGGACCAGCGCCGACCTTACAGCCCCGACTGTCTGCGTCCCGGGCTCAACCAACTTTCGCCGGCGGGGTTCGCGTACGACAGCCACCGGCACCCCGTCGTGGTCGCCGTCGGCCGCACAGGGCGCCCCGGTGTCAGGCTGGCGGGCGCAGGCAAGTGCGCCCTGAAGGCTCCTCTGCGCCTGGTACGGCCGCTTCCGGCTGAGTGGGGGTATGTGTGGCGTCCGGAAGGCTCTCCGGGGGCCAACTGGGCGGCCGTGTACACTGCTAGTCGCAGCTAGTCGCAGTCACAGCACCGAGGCGGCGTGGCCGAGTGGTCCAGGCAAGGGCCTGCAAAGCCCTCTACAGCGGTTCGATTCCGCTCGCCGCCTCCATCCATCCGTCCGTCCGTCCATCCAGTACTCCCCGCCCAGCGGGCGCCTTGGGCCCTGAGTTCTTCGGGGCCCTGGGTTCGTGGAAGCAAAAGGGGCTCTTGGGTCTTGGACCGGCATCGGTGGGCACGGTGGAGGCGGGGGCAGCGAAACTGGTGGACGTGGTTGCCGGCGGGGCACGTCCATCAGGAATGAGGCCCAATTTTCCGGACAGAACTTACGGATGCACCCTTCTTGTCGTCACGTTCATCAGTTTCGCGTCGACACTTGGCCTCAGACACTTGGCCTCAGGCACGTTTGCCACCAAGGCTGACGCGCTTGCGTGACTGTCGGACGGTCGAGGCGGACATCCACCGGGGCCAGTGGCTCGACCCCGGTGCCAGCAGAATTCCCTTAGGGGAGTACGCCGATGCCTGGCTTGCTCAACGCTACGAGCTCCGCCCGCGAACCATCGGACACTTTACCGGGGCATCTTCTCCCGGCACCTCCGGCCGGGCCCCGGCAGCCCAGACCCGCGCCGAGGGCACGGCCCTTTCGGCCGACCGGGCCAAGCAGTTTGAGGCGCATTGCGCCCCGGGGGAGCGGTGCAGGCACGTCCTTCCACCCAACGGGCACGTCCTTCCACCCAACGGGTCAGCCCTCGGCCCCCTTTGGCGTGAGCCATGGAGGGGCGCTCAGGGCGGCCAGGGCTTTGCGCAGCATCGCCACACGCTCGGGGCCCCACTCGATTGCCGGGTCAGGTTCGAAGAAAGTGAAGGCGACAGCCGCCATCCCGGTGGCGGCCAGTGACCATTCCTCGGTTCCTGCCGCGCTTAAGGGGTTGGCCGTCAGCCGCTCCTCGACGAGCTCGGGCATCGAAAGTGACATGAGGACGAGGCCGCGGCTGAAGGCACTCACCAAAGTGGCCAGGACCTCGTAGCTGGCGCCGAGCTCCGGGCGCAGGCGGTAGCCGAACAAGCTGGCCATGTGCTCCCAGGCCCGGGCCACCCGGCCGATGAAGCCCTGTTGTGAGCGAGCCAGCGTGGCTTGCACCTCGTCGTGCAACTGGCCTGCCGGTAGGCTCGTGAAGGTGGCGTGGAGGGCCAGGTAGGTGCGCCATTCGGGGGACCGGTAGAGCGCCTCGAAATCCGCCAAGGCGGTCCGGCGGAACACCTCGACCAAAATGCCATGGCGGCCTTCGGCGGTCCGGAGCCAACTGTCGTGCTCGGCGGCCACCGCCTTTATAACCCCGATGATGGCCTCGTGGTCGGCGGGGCTTGGCACGGCCGCCTCGGCCAGCACCTTCACCAGGTCGCTCACGAAGAGGTCCTTGTAGGGCCAGCGTCGGTAGACGGCGCTCCGGGAGACGTCGGCATCCTTGATGACGTCCTCCATGCTGATGTTGTCCAGGCTGACGGTGAGGCCCCTGCGCTTCACCTCGGCTAGAGCGGCCTCCAGCATCCTCTTTTCGGTCTCGGGCTCGGAGAGCCTCCGGCCCCGACGGGCTAGCCCGGTGGGCGGTGCAACGTCCTTCATCCTCGCCTCACTAACTTGGGTCTTTAGACTCTATGTCTCAAGTGCCAACCTCTGTCATTCTAGTACCTAGCTGGCAGTCGGGCCGGCTGAGGGGCAGTCGAAGTAGTCGAAGGCAGCAAGGACCGAAGTCCGCGCCAGGTGCGGAGGAGGAGGCAGGGGTGGACGTTCGAGCAGGTGGCCAGGTGAGCGAGGTCGTCGCGAGGAGCGAGGGGGGCAGCGGGATGAAGGAGGGTGGAGAAAAGCACCTACCGGGCGAAGGAAGCGTGTTGGCTCGCGCGGAGGCCCAACGGAAGCGCCCCTGGCTCCGTTGGGCGCTCGGGAGCGCTGCGGGTGAAGGGGGTGGGGACGGCCTCGTGGCCCAGCAACTCCACGAGCCTGTGTCCCCCCTGGGCACGTGGCTGAGACGGTTCCGCTGGCCGGTTATTGCCCTGTGGGTGCTGGTCGTTGTGGCGGCCGCGCCCTTCGCCGGCTCGTTGGCCAAAGCGACCAATGGCACGGCCGTTGCTTTCCTTCCCACCTCCTCCCAGTCGGCGCGCGTTGCCGCCATCGAGGCGCAGGCGCAAAGGGCATCAGGCGGCCCGGTCAGCCAACAGGCAGTCGTCGTCTTCGCGGGACCCGACCGCCTGGGCCCAGGCGATCTGAGTGCTGTCCGAGCGGCACACCGGGCAGTTGAACGCCTGGACGGGCCCATCCGTGGGCTTGGCGCTCCCGGCCCTGTCCAGCCGTCCCGTGACGGCAAAGCGGCCTTTTTCACGGTCTCGGTCACGTCGTCGTCCAACGACGTGACCTCTGTCGACACCGCGGCTGTCAAGGCGGTCCGAGAAGCGGTGGGCCGGCTGACGACCGCTCCCGGTGACCACCTACAGGTTGCTGTGACGGGAGCCGCCGCTGTCTCGGCGGACAGCGGCAGCACCACCCTGAGCGCTCTGCTGCTCAGCACCCTCGTCATTGTCGCGGCCATCCTGCTCGCCGTCTACCGGAGCCCCGTGCTCTGGGCCCTCCCGATCCTGAGCGCGATCGGCGCCGTCGAGCTTGCCAGGGCGGCGGCCCATGGCCTGGCTGACGCCGGGGTCACGGTCAGCTACCTTTCTTCGGCCATCTTGGTCGTGCTCGTCTTTGGTGCCGCCAGCGACTACGCCCTGCTCCTCGTCCACCGCTACCGGCAGGAGCTGCACCGCTACCGTGCTTGCGAGGACGCCATGGCCAGGGCGCTGCGGGCCACCGTACCGACCCTGGTTGCCTCAGCAGCGACCGTCACTGGCGCCATGCTCTGCCTCCTCGCCGCCAGCTCCGCCTCGCTCCACGGGCTCGGGCCGGTCGGCGCCGTCTCGGTCCTGTCCGCGCTGGCGGCCGAGACGACTCTCCTGCCGGCGCTCCTGCTCGTCGTCGGCCGAGCGGCTTTCTGGCCGCGCACCCCGCGCCCCGGCCGAGTCGAGGCCGAAGTTTCACGCACTTGGCAAGCGATCGGCACCCGCGTCGCCCGCCGCCCGGTCCCGGTCGCGCTCTCTGCTCTTGTCCTGCTCGGCGGCGCGTGCGCCGGCCTGGCGTCTATCCATACGAACAACGACCCTCTTAGCGACCTGAAAGGCCGTCCCGGCAGCGTCGTTGGCGAGCAACTCCTCTCCGAGCACTTCGCGCCTGGCGCGATCGCGCCGCTCGTCCTCCTCGTACCGCCGAGCGAAGCTGCGGGTGCGGCGGTCGCAACGCGCTCGACGAGCGGCGTTGCCGCCGTCACCTCGGGCCCCGAGCTCGGCGCCTTCGAGAGCTACTCCGTCGTCCTGTCGGTACCCCCGTACGGAGCGAGAGCCTCCCGGGCGATCAGGGCTCTTCGCTCTGACCTCGCCGAACGCGCGCCCGGTGCGCTGGTGGGAGGCGACCCGGCTGCGGAGCACGACATCGCCGAGGCGGCCGGGCGCGACACCGTGCTGCTCATCCCGCTCGTGCTCCTCGTGAGCCTCGTTGTGATCGCACTCCTGCTTCGCGCCGTGGTGGCCGCCTTCGTCCTCATGGCAACGACGGCGCTCAGTTTCGGCGCCTCCTTCGGGCTATCGAGCCTCCTCTGGCACTATGGGCTCGGCTACTCGAGCGTCAACGCCGAGATCCCGCTCTACGTCTTCATCTTCCTCTTCTCTCTCGGGGTCGACTACAACATCTTCCTGAGCGCGCGCGTCCGGGAAGAGACTGGCCGCCTCGGTACACGGCGGGGGACGCTCCAGGGCCTCGCCCTGACCGGGGGCGTCATCACGGCGGCTGGCGTCATCCTTGCTGCCGCCTTTGCCGCTCTCGCACAGCTACCCTCGGTCTCGGTCACACAGGTCGGGACCGCTATCGCCATCGGGGTGCTCCTCGATACCCTGATCGTCCGCACCGTGCTCGTGCCTGGTTTGTTCTTGGTCATCGGGGAGCGCGTCTGGTGGCCGCGCCCGGTCTGGAGCCGAAGGCACGGATAAGAACCTGCTACCGGGCGATTGGGAGCGGTCGAGTGTCATGTCAGTTTGGCGTGCTCGTAGGTCGCCTGCCGGGCGTCGGTGTCCAAGATGGCTATGAGGCACTGGGGCTCGCCCCGCCGGCCACCGAGCTCGGTGGCCCGGCCTAGCCGTGGGCCTAGCCGGTCAGGTCCCGAAACGGCGCTCGCGTCGTGTGTAGTCGCGAAGTGCCCGTAGCAGGTCGACCCGCCGGAACGCCGGCCAGTAAGGGTCGAGGAACATGAGCTCGGCATATGCCGATTGCCAGAGCAGGAAGCCGGACATACGGGACTCGCCGCTCGTGCGGATGACCAAGTCCGTGTCCGGGAAGCCGGCGGCATAGAGGTGGCGGGCGATACCCTCCGCGTCAATGGCGTCTGCCAGCTGGGCCCCGCTCAGGCCTGTTGTGGAGAGCTCGGAGACAAGGGCGCGGCACGCGTCTACGACCTCTTGGCGGCCGCCGTAACAAAGGGCAATGTTCACCTGGAACGGCCCGTCGGCGGCTCGGGTGACGGCGTCTTTGGCCGCCAGGGCGAGCCTGGCCGGCAACAGGTCCAAGCTCCCGCTCACGGACAGGGAAAACCCCAGGCGCTCCGAGAGCCGGGGCAGTCGCGCGAAAAGCTCTCCCAGGACCTCGAAGTAGGGCTCCAGCTCGGCGGGTGGCCGCCTCAGATTTTCGGTGGAGAGCACCCAGGCCGTGAGCGCCTTGATCCTGAGCTGGACACACCACCCGAGCAGCTCTTCCAACTTGGCCATCCCGGCTCGGTAGCTCGTTTCGTAGTCGGCGTGG
>DAHWQF010000275.1 GCA_027334785.1 Acidimicrobiaceae bacterium | reverse complement strand
GGCACCGGGCGACCCCGAAGAACCTCGCGGCAGCTAAACAAGCGCCGGGGCGGCGGCGGGGGCCATGGGCGCTCCCGGCCGTCCCTTCGCCAACAAAATAGGTAGTGCACCCTCGGTTGGCGCCGGGCCGGTGTTTCGCGAGCCGTCGCCCCTGCCAGCAACTACGCTCGGCGCATGGCCGACGATATAGAGTTGCTCCGCAAGGTGCCCATTTTCCGGGGCGTGCCCAAGAGGGACCTCCAGCACCTAGCCAAGTCTGCGCACCACATGAGTTTCCAGGCTGGTGCTCACTTGACGGACCAGGACGAAGTGGGCGTGACCTTCTTCGTCGTGGTGAAGGGCGAAGCTGACGTCTCGGTGAGCGGCCAACCCCGCCGGCGTCTCGGGCCGGGCGACTACTTCGGCGAGATGTCCATCATCGACCGCTCACCGCGTTCAGCAGAGGTGGTAGCCGCGACAGAACTCGAATGCCTCGTGTTCACCCAGTGGGAGTTCCGGCCCTTCCTAAAGGACCACCCCGACGTCGCTTGGGCGGTGCTCGAGTCGCTTGTCCGGCGTCTTCGGGAGGTAGAAAAGGCCTTCCTGGTGCCAAGCTTGCCCTCCTAGCGACCTGAGGCCGAAGGGGCCATCGGCGCTCGCAACGTCCACGCCCGCGCCGCCCGTGGCGCGACGGCCTCCTGTGCGTTCCAAATATCAAAAGATCCGTGAGCTCACGGATGTTCCGTCCAGCCTCACCTGGTATACATGCCCATGACGATGCGTTGGCAACCTCTCGGCCCGTCAGGCCGGAGCACCAGACCTGGTTGCTCGGCGACGGAGCCACGACTGTAGGGGTCAGTTGAGCCGGACTTTCTTGCCCCAAGGTTTTGCCGCGCCTCTGCGGCACCGTGATTTCCGCCTTTTGGTCGGCGCCTATTCTGTCTCGGCCGCCGGATCCTGGGCCTACAACGTGGCCCTCGCCGTGTACGTGTACGACCAGACCCGTTCTGTGGCGTGGGTCGGGGCCGTGACCCTCGGCAGGTTCCTTCCCTCGGTCCTCTTTGGCGCCTATGGGGGCGTGCTCGCCGAGCGCTTCGAGCGCACGCGGCTCATGGTGACCCTAGACCTGACGTCCACCGTCCTCATGGGAGGCCTCACCGTCCTCGCCGCCTTCCACGGCGCCGTACTGGCCGCCATAGCCATCGGCGCGGCCAACGGCATCATCACCATGGCCTACCAGCCGGCGGTGGCGGCCCTGACCCCCGAGCTCGTGCCCGAGGACGAGCTGGCGTCAGCCAACACGCTCAACAACACCGTGGGCAACCTAGCCATTGTGGCCGGGCCGGCTATCAGCGCGGCATTGCTCGCGGCCGGCAGTCCAACCTTTGCTTTCGCGGCCAACGCGGCGAGCTTTTTGTGGTCCGCAGCAGTTGTGGCCCGCATATCCGCTCGCAGCACGCCCATCGACGTGACGGCGGGCGGCTCGGTCGGCCCGCTCCGCCAAATGCTGGTGGGCGTGCAGGCCATCTTGAGCTCAGCCAGCGCCACCGTCCTGGCCGCCTACAGCGTGGTGGCGAGCTTCGTGTACGGCGTAGACACCGTCCTTTTCGTCGTCGTGTCAGAAAGGCGCCTCGGGACCGGCGCCGCGGGCTACAGTTACCTGCTGGCCGGGTTAGGGGTAGGGGGCCTGCTGGCTGCGGGACTGGTGCGGCGGATCTCGGAATGGCCCAAGCTCGGCACTGCGATCGTCACCGCCATGGCCGTCTATTGCGCGCCCACTTTGGTGCTGGTGGCCGTCCGCCAGCCCGTGGTGGCCTTCGCCGTGGAGGTGGTGCGGGGCGGGGGCACTCTGGTGGTGGACGTGCTCGCCATGACGGCGCTCCAACGCTCGCTGCCGAAGGAGAAATTGGCCCGGGTCTTTGGTGCCTTTTTTACGTTCGTGCTCCTCGCGATTGTTTTTGGTGCCCTCCTCACGCCGATAGCGCTGCGCACGACCGACCTCGTGACCACCCTCTGGCTGGCCGGAGGGGCGGTCCCGGCGCTCTGCTTGCTGGGTTGGCCCCGCCTGCGCCGTATGGACCAGGCCAATATGGCACTCCTGGCAGAAATAGCTCCGCGGGTGGCGCTGCTCCAGCGCGCCGGCATCTTCGCCGAGTCTGCCCGCCCCACCCTCGAAAGCCTGGCGCGCGCCTCGACGACGGTCGAGGTCGTGACGGGAGAGGACGTGGTGAAAGAAGACGAACCAGCCGACGCCCTGTACATAGTCGAGTCCGGGGAGCTGACGGTGACATCCAAGGGTGCCGGAGGTGACGGAGGCCCTCTAAACTCCCTCGGCCCAGGCGACTATTTCGGAGAGATCGGGCTGCTCCACCGCATGGCGCGCACTGCGACCGTGACAGCCCTTTCCCACTGCCGGCTCCTGCGAGTAGACGGCGCCGCCTTTCTCGACGCGCTATCCTCTGGCGTCACATCGGCGTCGCTACTGGAAGGAGCCCAAGCTCGTTTGGCGCGTACGCCTGTCTACTTCGCGCGCCAAGGCGAGGTACCGGGGGCCGCGAGCCCCGCCACCACCTGATACACATCGAGCCAACACCCAAGGGAGGAACTGTCCATGAGCCGAACAAAATCTCGTCTAATCAAGTTGTTCACACCCGCCGTCGCAGCCTTGGTCGCCATAAGCGCGTGGGCCCCGGGGGCCGGCGCGTCACCGAGCACCAAGAACTACGAAGCTAGCGTCTCACCCCAGACCATTTACATCGATACCCCCGCCACAGTTGTCAGTGTCGCTCTTACGAACGACCAGTCGAGCAACCAGTCCTTCGGTTCCGCTCAGGTCAGCATTGGGATGCTGAGCGATGTCACCTCGGCTAGCTCCACGCCTCAGGTGTCTTATCTAAGCAATAGCCTCGGCTGGTCGGAAACCCTCGTCCAGGCGTCGCCGGCCGTGTTCCAGCTCACGAGCACCACTGGGCAGCCGGTGGTGGCACCGGGTGGGTCGGTCACCATCGAGTTTTCCGTTGACGCACCGGCCACCGGGTCGTTGCCCGTCTCGACCGAGGTGAAGCAGTCCAACGATTTCCTTGGTAAAAACAACGACTTCCAGCTCCAGGGGAGCGTGCCGTCCATTACCGTGCTGGCTTACCAGCTCACGTTCGCCCACCAGCCGAGCGATGTCCAGAAGTCCGTGCCGTCCAGCGGGAACTTCAGCTACATGTGCCCTGTGGTGACTGTTCAGGTCGACTACCCGGACGGCTCGTCTGCTCCCGTAGGGGGCATCCCCATCACCATCACGTCCGCTGGGACCTCTGACCCGGGCCTTTACTTCGGTACGGCCCCTGTACCTTCCAGCGGCATAACGGTCGAGACGGACAGCAGTGGTGTGGCCACGTTTGGCACCTGCACCTCGGGCTTGGCGGCGACCAACCTTGGTTCGGGCTACGAGCTCCAAGCGAGCGGGGCGTCGGCTTCGGTGTCGTCCAACCCGTTCGCCGTGGTGCAGTCTCTCGTGGACTGTCCCGCTGGGACCTGCACCCCGCCAACCGTGACGAGCACCGTGATGTCGGGCACCACCGGGACCCTTTCCGCCACCAACGACAGTTCGGGTTTTCAGCTGCTCACTTCGTTCGGGCAGGACCTTTACCTTTCCTGCGATAGCGCCGTCGTGGGCAGCAACCCAGCCGACCCGCTCCAAGCGGTGTCCTCGGTCGCCGCCAGCGGCACGCTAACCCTTTTCTTCCCCAAGGCGATCGTCAACGAGGTGCCCAACAACGGGACACCCCTGATGCCAATATGTGTCGGCGCCTACACTGCCTTCCCCGGGTCGAGTAAGGTCACGCCTACCAGTACCTCGCCGTACCCGTACCAGGGCCTCCTCTACGGCTGCGACGACCCCAGCTACTTGGGCTCCCCCGACACGCTAAAGATGTGCATCTCGTCGGAGTCGAAGAGCGCGGCGAACGAGACCGTCGTCATCGAGGTCAGCTCGCTCGCCGACGACCCAGAGTTCATTTAGCAAGGCAAACTGGCCGCCGCCTCTTTCGCACGGATGGGCCGCAGGCTGCGGGCAGCGGGGAGGACGCCTAACTGCTCGAACAAGGCGTCCTTCTCGGCCTGCAGCCCGTGGGGCACCGAAGCCGGCCACAGGTCCGCCATCGCCTGCAGGGAAAGCGCGAGCTCGTAAGGGGCGTTGCGAGCCCGCGCCACTTCGGCGCTGTGCTCGACGTGCTGTTGGCCCAGCCCGCCGTCAGTGCCGCTGAGAGCCTCGCCCACGCCCCGAACGCGTAGCAGCAAAGGCACGACCACGTCTCGCCCAGACAACTTGTTTGCCTCGTTTATCGCCCGTGAGGCCTGGTCGACGGCGTCGTGCAGCTCCCCTGCGAGCAGCGATGCTTCCGCTAGGAGCGCCTTGGCGTGCACCACGCGGAGGGCCTCACCGTCGGAGGAATAGCGCCGGGCCGCCTCCTCGAGGAGGGAGCGGGCCCGCTCCGGCTGCCCACGGCGTGCTGCCAAGCGCCCGAGGAGCAGGGTGCCGAAAGCGATGAACGACGGGGTCCCGGCGGCCCGGTAGACGGGTAGCACGGCTGTTAAGACGTCTTCGGCTTCGGCCAGGTGGCCCTGGTCCGAGAGGATCTCCGCCATGTTGCCCGAGTAGATGGCAGCACCCCAGCGGTCCCCTGCCCGCTCGACCGCAGAACGAGCTTCCGCGTAATAAGTAGCGGCTTCGGACCACTGCCCAGCGAAGTAGGCCCGGATACCGAGCACGTTGAGCGCACGCCCCTCGAGCCAGGGTTGCCTGCCCACCTCACGCAGGATCTCGAGCGCGAGGCGCGCCTGCTCGCCGTCGCCGCTGCCGCCTACGGAAAGCTGGGCGTAATCGAGCTGGAGCAAGATGCTCGCTTCCACCTCGCGCGCGCCGGCCGACTGGGCAAGCTCAGCAGCCTGTTCCAGCCACCTGACCGCCTCGTGGCCGCGACCTTGCCGCAGTCGCACGAGGCCCTGCTGGGCGCGGATCTCGGCCAGAAGGCGGGCCACTCCTGGCTCGGTCGGACGGCTAAGGGCGCGCCCGGCGACGGACAACATGCGCAGCGCCGCCGGGTAGTGCCCGGCGCGGTCTGCGGTCAACGCCATCTTGTAGTGCAGGCGGGAGCGTTGTACCGGGGTCGTGGCCCACTTGCGGGCCAGGCGGTAGGTGTTCTCCGCGCTGCTGAACTCACCGAGGCGGCTA
>DAHWQF010000274.1 GCA_027334785.1 Acidimicrobiaceae bacterium | reverse complement strand
CCTCGTCGAGTGGGCGGCCACTGCTGGCTCCACCCGAGCCTGTTCGAGCCTCCAAGCCGAAGCGGAACCTCTCAACCCCCTGCGTGGTTTCCATAATGTCCTCGAAGTCGAAGTTGCCGGCAGGCCCACGACGGCGCCTGCCGGCTTAGCTGACCGGCGTCGAGGCAGAGTAGCCCGTCTCACCACCAGTACCAGCGGCCAGATCCCCGTCTGAACGCGAATCCAGCCACCCACGCCACGAAGAACACGATGGCCGCGATCCACAGAAGGTGCACGGCAAACCCTAAGCCTACGAACAGGAACGCGAGCAAAAGCGCAAGCACTATGAATAACACGACGTCCTCCTTGCTATTGGGGTTGTTTTCCGACCACCTTCTCCGTACCCTGTCGCTGCCTGTACGAAACCGTCTGGGATGGCCAACCCTCCCCACGTTCGGGCTCACCCAAGTGAGCCGTTACAGCGTGCCGGCGTACCCGACGAAGGAGCGAGCCTACGCCGAGGGCATTCCCGGGCTTAGCAAGGACTTTCAACCCAGTAAGACTTGCGCTTCCGAGTTCATTACCGCGCGCGGTCTTTGCCCGGCTGCTTTGGCCAGGTGGCCAATTTCGGCTTTGAGAAGAGCCTCCTCAATTCCTCATCAATATAGAAGAGCCGCCTCAATATAAGCGTCACGTATGCTGGCACCTGCCGCTCGCAGCACTGCGCGGCGGGGCGCCGCACGCGGTGGTCCTCGCTGACGGCTTCAGCTGCCCACCCAGACCCATGAACCGCGACTTAGCGTCGCGTCTCCCAGTCGCGGTAGGGACCGCCCTTGCGGGCGGCCCCCCGCACAGATCCCAGCGTGCGGAATTACCGCACTGGGCTCCTGCCTCAGGTTTTGGCAGCGAAGCGCACAGCTGGAAAGGGATGCTGGATGCGGGCAGGCGGTAGCCATCGTTTGGCGAGGCGGCCCATTCGCTCCCAGGTCAGGCGGTGGCGCTGACTGCGGCGACGGAGCGCCTGGCACCAGAGCCGGATCACCTGAGTCCGGAACTCCTGGACGGCCTTGCTGTTGCCGGGCACGGCGTAGTAGGCGACGTGACCACGCACGACGCTCCCGAGCCATCTGCCCTGCTCACGGACGGGCCGGTGCCGACGCTGCTTGATCTGGTCCCTGACCTCGCCAAGCTTGGCCCGCATCCGCTTCGAGATGGTGACGCGCTTTACCCAGAAGCCCCCGTTCTTGCCCTTCGCACAGATGTGCGTGAAGCCAAGAAACTGGAAGGTCTCAGGTTTCCCGAGCCCACGGGCTTTTCGGTTACGGGCGGCCCAGCGCCCGAACTCGATCAGCCTCGTCTTGTCGGGGTGCAGCTCCAGGTTGAACTTCGCGAAACGTTCGCGGAGGTCGCGGAGGAACTGCATTGCGTCGCCACGTAGCTCGAAGCCCACAATGAAGTCGTCAGCAAAACGGGTGACGATAACCTCGCCATGGGCTTGCTGTCGCCTCCAACGTGAGACCCAGCGGTCGAAGACGTAGTGGAGGTACACGTTCGCGAGCAACGGTGAGGCCGATGCCCCCTGCGGTGAGCCCTCCGGCGTCTCGGACCACTTCCCGTCCTCGATGACCCCTGCGCTCAGCCATTTCTGGATAAGGCGCAGGACCCTTCTGTCCGCAATACGGTGCTCGAGGAACTTCATTAACCATAATTGATCAATTTGGGTAAAGAAGCTGCGGATATCCGCGTCTAGCACCCAGTTCACTTTCTTGCTCGTGATACCGACCGAGAGGGCGTCGAGCGCATTGTGCGGGCTACGCCCGGGCCGGAACCCGTAGGAGAAGCCGAGGAAGTCCTCTTCGTACACGGCGTTCAGCACCTCGACGACGGCACGCTGGAGGATCTTGTCCTCCAGGGAGGCGATGCCGAGCGGCCTCGCCCCACCGTCGCGCTTTGGGATGTACGCCCTGCGAGAGGGCTTCGCTCGGTAGGCGCCGGTGTGCACCCGCCGGTGCAGGTCCTGGAGGTTCGTCTCCAGGTCCTGGCCATAGCGGCCCCAGGTCACCAGGTCCACCCCCATCGCGGCCTTCGGGTTGGTCGCCCAGTAGGCCTCTAGGAGGCGGTCGACGGTGACGTGGTGCAGCAGCGCCGTGAACCGTGCTCCCTTGTCCTTTCGTGCTACTTCACGCACACGTTCGAGCCCGCTTGGCACGCCTGGCCCGGTGCTGTGCCCGGGGCGTGTCGGGCTGCCCGTGTTCCCCTTGGCCGGCCGCCTTCCCTCCACCGCCTCCGCTACCGGTCGCCCGGCTTTGTTCGGCAGCTTCGCCGGTACTATGCGGCCGTCCGACTCCTCGTGCTCGTGCATCTCAGGCTACGGCCATCGCCTTCCCTGAGCGGCCCGACCGGTGATCGGCCGGACGGGCGAGCACGGGGCCTCCCGGTTCTCGCGCACGGAGGTTCTGCGCATGCACAGGGTCTCTGACCGCGCGGGGCCCGGCGGCAGCTCGCGCGTAGCGCTGCCGTCGGTGTTGCCTTCCGCTTCTAGGACAGCGTCGGCACCCCGGTCTTGCTGATTTCGCGGCTCAATGGCTGGCCTACGCATGCCCCTGTCCAACGCTTCGCCACGCCCTTGCGGGTCGTCGACGCATGGCTCGGGGCCGTCGTGGTTCGCTACTCCTTCGACGTCGGGCTCTTTCATCCCTTCCTTCCGTGCCGGTTCATCCCGGCGCTTTCCCTAAATCCGTTAACCCATTTGATGGTATCTCATTGATGTAATTACCTTATTGTGATGTGTCCGTCACTTTGGTCTGCGCCTACCGGGCTAGCAAAGTGGCTGGCGGTGCCGGCTTGAGCCGCTGTCGGGCCGGGAGCCGATGTTACGGCGGCGCGCTGAGCGCGTAACGCTCCATTTTGCTCAGTAAGTCGAAGACCTTTCACCTGGGGCCTGCCTTGGCCCGGACTCGGGGCGCTCGTCAGGTCGGGGCAAAGGACGGCAGGAGCCGGAGAGCTAGGTAAACCCTAACGAGCGGGCCGGCTTTTTGCGAGGGGTGGAGGTGGACGACGAGCCTGCGGGAATGACGGGCGACCCGGCCGGGGACGTTTATCATCTCCCGTCGCAGCCGTTTGCCGTGGGCACGGAGAGGGCGGTGGCGCCGGCGCCGCCGGGCCCGCTGTGGCTGCGAAGTGGTGCCAGTCCCCGGGCGCTCGCCTTGGGCGGCCGAGCCTGGTGCGACGCGGGCAAAAGCCGAGAGCACGGCCGAGATGTCGAGCGCCAGGAACGCCGACCACATCCACACCGCGTTCACGACCTTTTGCCCAGAGGGGAGGTGGCGGAGAGCCACCCCGTACTTCGAGTCCTTCAGGCGTTCTTCGACCTGGGCGCGCTCGCGGAACCACTGCTCGAGCTCGACCATGTCGCCGTCCAAGCTGGTCAAGATCATCGAGTAGGAGTAGGCGTGGTCGGCCCGGCCTTGGCGCACCGCCTTCAGTTCGTCCTTGTCGATCGTGCGCAGCCGGCGGCTCCTCGGGTCCGACTTTATGTCTGCCGCCTCTACCCTCACCCTGCGCACGATGGCCCTGGGAGCGCCCGGCCAGCCCTTGGGGACATAAGTCGTCTCGGCCACCTCTGCGTTCTTCATGTCCTTGGCCGGCACCCAGGCGTCGTCTGGGACTGCCTGCACCGCCTTCCAGAACCCTTTGTTCCTCGGCACCGCCATCGCGTAGTCGGCACCGAGGTCGAGGCAGGCCTTGGCCAGCTTGCCATCGAAAAAGCCGGAGTCGAAGCGGAACCTGGGACGCCCGAGCCCCTCTGGCAGCGCCGCGACGGCCTTCTTCAGGAGCCGGCGGGCCGGAGGGCGCGGGTCCTGGTTGCCCCGTAGCAACTTGCCTGCCAGGACCACGCCGCCCTCGGCCCAGACGACGGGGCAGGGCCGGGCCGCCCACTGGCCCTGGTAGTTCCAGGCAAAACCGGCCTTCTTCTTCCCGTAGCACTCCACTTCGGTCGGGTCGACGTCCAAGGTGGGGCGGACGCAGCGGAGCCGGGCTTGCTCTTGCTCGGGCAAGGTGTAAAAGGAGCGGTGGGCGAGCTCGGCCACAGCCTTGCCCAGGTGCACGACCCCCTTGCCCCCGAAACGCCGGGCGAGAGCCGCGATCGTGGTCGACGCCGGCGGGTTCTTCACTGCCCGCAGCTCTGCCCCGGCGGTGTCGGCCCGGCGGGCGTCGACGTCGACCATGAAGTCCCCGCCCGCCAGCTGCGATTCTGCGAAGCTGACCACCACTTCCCCGGCACTGTAGGGCCTCCCCTTGGCGCCGGGCTTGGCCAGCGGTCCGACTGCCTCGTCGATCGTCGCGACCATGCCGAGCACCCTGTCCAGCTCGGCCACCGTCACGAGGCCTGCTGCCGGGGTGAGGTTCGGGTCATCGCAGACGAGCTCCACCTTCAGCCGCCTTCGGTTGCGTATGCTTGTCTTCACCTACTGGGTGCCCTTTCGTTGCAGGTGTTACTTGTGCTTGCAACCAAGGATTCTCCTGCAACGAGAGGCCCCTTTGGTGGATTTCAGCCCCCGAGGCTCACCGCGGGCGCACTCACGTTCGTGGATCTAGGTCAGAGCCCGGAGCCGTCTGGCGCGGACCGAGCTTGGGGGTATGCCGTGGCCTCTGTCGTGCCGGCAAACGTCGGCTACCCGACAGACAGCGGGCTCATGGCGAGAGGTGTCGTCCGGCTCGCCAGCCTGGTGGCCACCCTGCACCTCCTCGGCTTGGCGACCAGGACGAAAATGCGTGACAGGTCCACTTCGATGCGCCGGCGTGCCCACGACATCGGGGCGTGGCTGCGTCGCCGTACCGACGTGGGCGAAAGAAGAGGCCAAGGCGATCACGGCCGAGATGGCCGACATCACCGAGGCGAGCTTGGCCGAAGCACGAAAGGTCGCGGCGAACGCCCGGCGAGCACTGCGACGTGCCGGCGACGAAGCTTCGGGCAAGGCGAAGGCGAAGCTGGCCGAGCTCGAGACCCTCGTCTCCCGCCTCGAACAAGTGGTTGCCCAGACACGTCAGCGTCTCTCGGGTGAGACCCCAGAGGGGGCTACGCGTCTCGTGAGCCTGCACGACCCCGACGCCCGCCCTATAAAGAAAGGCCGCATCGGCAAGCCGGTCGAGCTCGGCTATTTGGGCCAGGTGGTGGACAACGAAGACGGGGTCGTCGTCGACCACGGCCTGCACATCGGCAACCCCGCCGATGGGCCACTGCTCGCCCCG
>DAHWQF010000273.1 GCA_027334785.1 Acidimicrobiaceae bacterium | reverse complement strand
ACCGGGACAACCTCGACTGGAAGACGCCGGAGATGCTCGTGAAGATGCTCGTCGACGGCGTGTCGAAGGACGGCAACCTCCTCTTGAACGTGGGCCCCACCGGCCGTGGCGAGCTCGACGAGAGGGCCATCGCCACCTTGCGCCAGATCGGCAGCTGGATGAGGCGCCACAGCCCCTCTGTCTATGGGTGCGGCCCCGCCCCGTTCGTGCCGCCTCCGGACTGCCGTTACACGATGAAGGGCGACCGCCTCTACCTGCACGTGTTCTCGTGGCCGTTCCGCCACCTCCACCTGCCCGGGTTGGCGGGGCGGGTCGGCTTCGCCAGGTTGCTCCACGACGGCTCGGAGGTGAAACGGGAGGAGATCGGCCCCGAGCAAGAGGCCTTCAACACCCGCCTCGGTGGGCTGCCAGCCGGGACGCTCACCTTGGAGGTCCCGGTCCAAAAGCCTGACGTCCTCGTCCCGGTTATCGAGCTTTTCCTCCGTCGATGACGTCTGTGGCAAAGTAGGGACGTGAAGCGGAGAAGCGGCGGCACCCAATGCTGAAGGGGATCCACCCGCTCCTGACGCCAGAGCTGATCGGCGTACTGGCTGCCATGGGCCACGGGGACGACCTGGCCGTCGTGGACGCGAACTTCCCAGCGACGAGCACTGCTATGGAGACGGCCCACGGCAGGGTGCTCCAGTTGGCTGGCGCCTCCGTGCCGGAGGCCACCGCGGCCATCCTTTCCCTTTTGCCTCTCGACAGCTTCGTGGAGCATCCTGCGGTCCGCATGGAGGTGGAGGGCGCTCCCGACGAACTGCCCCCAGTCCAGCAGGAGATCCAAGCGGCCGTCGATGCGGCGGAAGGACGTCACCTGCCCCTCGGCGCGCTCGGCCGCCATGAGTTCTATGCCGCCGCCCGGCGTTGCTATGCGGTTGTCCAGACAACGGAGCGCCGGTGGTGGGCAGACGTATTGCTGAAGAAAGGCGCGATCGCGCCTCGGGGAGCGGGTTGAGGCTGTGGGCGAGGACTTTTCAGGCCTGGCCGCGGCCGTCACGGGCGGCGCGTCGGGCATCGGCCTGGCGACTGCCCTCATGCTGGCCGGCCGGGGCGCCCGGGTGGCCGTCCTTGACATGATGGAGCCTCCGGCAGGCGTCCCGCTCACACCATTTGCCTGTGACGTGACGGACTCCGGGAGCGTGGGCAGGGCTGTCGAAGCGGCGGGCGCAAGCCTGGGCGGCCTCGACGTGCTGGTAAACAACGCCGGCATAGGAGCGCAGGGGACCGTTGCCGACAACAGCGACCAAGAGTGGCTGAGAGTTTTCCAGGTCAACGTGTTCGGCATTGTGCGGGTGACCCGAGCCGCCCTGCCCTCGCTCAGACGTTCCCCCCACGCAGCTGTGGTCAATACCTGTTCGGTGGCGGCAACCGTGGGGCTGCCCAACCGGGCGGTCTACAGTGCCACCAAGGGGGCCGTGGCGGCGCTCACGAGGGCAATGGCGGCCGACCACCTCCACGAAGGCATCAGGGTCAATTGCGTGAGCCCAGGCACTGCCGACACCCCTTGGGTTGGGCGCCTCTTGTCCCAGGCGAGGGATCCAGAGGCCGAGCGAGCCGCCCTCGTCGCCCGCCAGCCGCATGGTCGCCTAGTAAGCGCCGAGGAGGTGGCGGGCGCGATCTGCTACCTCGCCAGCCCGGCGTCGGGCTCAACCACAGGGATGGACCTAGTGGTAGACGGTGGCCTCTCTTCGCTCCGACTACCCGCCCGCTCGCCTGAGCCACTGGCGTAGACGCGGTTAGCTCAGCTGACCGCGGCTATTGTCTCGGGCCCGGCGGGCAGGGCACAACAGGCCGCACTCGCGCCTACCTGAGCCATTTCTTCGGCCACCGTGCTCGACACGTCGTCGACCGGGGAAAGGAATGCACTCTCGAGCTCGCGCGCACTGAGCCCGCCGGTGAAGACACCGACCCTGGCGCCGGACAGCACGCGGGCGAGGATCTGGGCCTGCCATTGGTCCGGGACGGTCTCGCCGCGCCCTGACTTCTCATAGAGCGACGCCAGTAGTTCCTCGGGCGACGACGCCGACGCCAGCAGCCGCCGGAACTCCCCATGCTCGGGGAAGCCGTCCCGGCACTCGGCGACGACGACTATCAGGCCTCCGTGGCGTACGACCTCCGAAGCTGCCGACATCGCCTTCACGCACTGGTAGAGGTTTTGGTCTAGAGGGTACCCGGCGTTGGACGACACGACGACGTCGAAGCGACGTGGTACACGCCGGACCGAGACCCCGCGGGCCATGTCGGTGGCGGCCTCGTGCATGGCAAAAAGTTCGCCGGCAAATGCCGCCACCACCCTGTGCCTCTGGTCGAGCACCACATCACAGGCAAAGTGCACCCCCGTCGTTCCTGCGATCGCCCGGATGTCGTCGTGAACCGGGTTCCCTCGCAGCACCCCCCAAGTGGCAGCGGGGTTCCCGATCCGCTTGGCGTCGTGGAGGACGAGGGTAGTTTCCAAGCCGGCGAGGCCGGGCGCGACGAGCTTAGGCCCCCCTGAGAACCCGGCGAAGAAGTGCGGCTCGACGAACCCCGTCGTTATGCGCACGTCGGCCTCGGCCCACTCACGGTTGAGGGCCACGGGCACCCCGTTGCCCATCGTGCCCATATCGACGAGGTTGGTTTGGTCGCGTGCGTCATGGTTCACCACCCGGACGGCACCGAGCAATTCCGGTCCCAACATCTCCTCTAGCTCGGCACGGGTGTTCCCGCGGTGCGTGCCCGTCGCTACTAGCACCACGACATCCTCCGGGCGGGCGCGTCCTTCGATCTCTTCGAGCAGGGCCTCGAGCATGGGACGCCTTGGTTGGGGGCGGGTGCCGTCGCAGACCGCGATGGCCACCTTCGCGCCGGGGGCGACGACTTCGGAAAGAGCAGGTCCCCCGATGGGGTTGCGAAGGCACTGACGTATGGTCGCGAGCGAGTCGGCGGTGGCGCTCTGGCCACCGGGTGCCACCACGCAGGTACCTGCCGGAAGCTCGACGGGCAGTTCCGAGGTGCCGTAGGGGAAGCGGACCACGATGGGTCTTCCCTCGCGAGGCGCGATCATGTTACCGTTCACTCCAAGCACTATGACCTGCTCTAGGAGAGGGTTGCCTCGCTCCCACAGCCTACTGGGCGGGGCGAGGGAGCTTCCACGGCACCAGTTGAGCGCGGCCCGCGGGCAGGCCCGGCTCATTAGGAGTGGGACTCCGCTAGGGCGCAACGGGGCGCCGGGTAGCTCATGGCTATGACCCCACCGGACGCGCCCCCTCGGGCCACGGGCGCAGTTAGCGCTCTCAACGGCGAGCCCACTGGTACCCTCGGGCTTCCCCGGGTACCGCCTGCTCGCCCCAAGGGCGGCCGGCCCTCCATAGCCGATGTCGCGAGCTTCGCTGGGGTCTCCCATCAAACCGTGTCGAGGGTGCTCAACAAGCACCCGAGCGTGAGGGAGATCACCCGGGCGAGGGTCCTCGCCGCCATAGAGCAGCTGGGCTACCGGCCAAATTCAGCGGCCCGCGCCCTGGCCAGTGGCCGCACCAAGACCCTCGGGGTCGTGGCCCTGGACACGAGCCTGTACGGCCCGGTGTCTACCATGTTCGGCATCCAGAGCGCCGCGCAGCGCTCCGGGTACTTCGTCTCGGTCGTGGCCGTGCACTCGATCGACCGCTTGTCTGTGACCGAAGCGATCCACCGGTTGTCGGCCCAGGCGGTCGAGGGCATCGCCATCATCGCCCCCTTTGGCCAGGCCCACGACGCCCTCTCCGACCTCCCGACGGGGACGCCGGTGGTGGCGGTGGAAGGCGACCCCGAGGCGGACGTATCGGTGGTGACAGTCGACCAGGTCGCGGGGGCCAAGATGGCTACCGAGCACTTGCTCGCCCGGGGGCACGAGACGGTCTTCCACGTGGCCGGCCCCGATGAGTGGCTCGAGGCGCGGGGGCGTACGGCGGGTTGGCGAGAGGCCCTCCTCGCCGCCGGTGCCGACGTCGTCCCTCCGCTCGCCGGCGACTGGACCGCGCGCTCAGGCTACGAGGCGGGGCAGGTGCTCGCCAAAATCCCAGACGCCAGTGCCATATTCGTGGCCAACGACCAGATGGCCCTCGGGGTCTTGCGGGCCCTTTACGAAAAAGAACGGCGCGTGCCCGAAGATGTAGCGGTGGTCGGTTTCGACGACATCGACGAAGCGGCGTATTTCATACCACCCCTCACGACGGTGCGCCAGGATTTCCAGAGGGTCGGGGTAGCGACCGTCCAGGTGTTGGTCGACCAGTTGAGGACCGGCTCGCGGCGCCAGGAGCACGTCGTCATCGAGCCGGAGCTGGTCTGCAGGCAGTCGAGCGAGGTGCACTAGAGGGGTCGAGCGGGCCGCGCCCCAGTCGACCCGGAGAGCCCGGCTTGGCGAGCGCGCCTCGTCCCCCGGTGAGGACGGCGCCTGTGAGAGGCGGCTTGCCGGGCTGCGGACTGGCGTTTTTTCGCATTTTCCTCCTGAGCCTTGTCCTCACACAAGCTTCACACAACCCTCACAAATGTCGTTGAGCATAAGGACCAGCTGAAAAGTGAACAAACCCACTTCCCCGGCACTGAGCTGCCTGCCGGGTCTGACCAACTCAGGAGGACAAATGACAGTGGAAGGCAAGGCCGGTGCGGGGCGGCGCTCCTCCCCGCGAATGTCAGTGACCAGGCCGAAAGGCTGGGCCCGTATCCTGCTCTCGGTCGTCGTCGCGTTTGGCCTCGGGTGGCTGGTGCCAGTCGGAGGGCTGGCCACTGCGAGCGCCGCACCTGTCCACCATGGTGACCAACGGTGGCACGGTGGCCACGGGAAACGAGGCGGGGACCCAGGCTATGGCCGAGGGCACGGTCTCCACCGCGGAGGCTCGGTGACCGGCAGCGTGACAGCGGTCGTCCAAAGCCCCACCGGGTTCAGCCTGGTGACCGAGAGCGGTATGACCCTCGATGTCAGCGTGTCCAATGCCACCACCTATGTCGAGCCGGGGATGCCGAGGGGAACGAGCCTCGGCTTCGACAGCATCGCCGTTGGCGACAAGGTGCAGGTGAAGGGGAGCGAGGTTGGCCCCGGCACCCTCGACGCGACGATGGTGAAGCTCCCCAGGGCTTCTGCTTTCGGCACGGTGCAGAACGTCATGGCCAATTCGATAACCCTGAGCCCAGCCCGGTCGACCCTGACTTCGACCAGCATCACGATCGTGGCGAACGTCTTTGGCACCA
>DAHWQF010000272.1 GCA_027334785.1 Acidimicrobiaceae bacterium | reverse complement strand
GCGAGAGGTCGAGCATGGGGGCCGCCCGTTTCCTTTCGACGAAAACGAAGCTCGCTACCAAGACGGCGCCTCCGACGAGGAACCCGGTCGTGCTGGCGTCGAAGGGTGAGGTCGTGAGCCTCGTCACCGCCCAGAGGACCCCGAAGAGCCCCGCGCCCAAGGCCAACATGCCGGCGAAGTCGAGACGGCGCTTGGCCCGCTGCCCGGTGTCGTGCAGCATGGCCCCCGTGAGGGCGATGGCGACGACCCCGATCGGCACGTTGATCCAAAAGATCCAACGCCACGAGACGTAGGTGACGATGAGGCCGCCGATGACGATGCCGAGCACCGCGCCGAGGCTCCAGCCGACGGAGTTGTAGCCATAGGCCTTACCTCTCTGCTCGGGAGGGAAGAGGTCGGCGATTATGGCCCCGGTATTGGCGGTCATGAGCGCGCCACCAATGCCTTGGAGGATGCGGAAGCCGACGATCGCCCCCTCGTTCCACGACAGGGCGCACAGCGCGGAGCCGGCGACGAAGACTACGAGACCCGCTTCGTACATCCGTACCCGCCCGAACATGTCTCCCAGCCGGCCCACCTGGGTGGCGAGCAGCGTGATCACGAGGAGGTAGCCGATCACGACCCAGATGACCGAGGAGAGCGACAAGTGCAGCCCGCGCTCGATCTCGGGCAGGGCGAGCACCACGATCGTGGTGTCCACGGCCGTCATGAGCAGGCCGACCATCACGACGGCCAAGCCGAGCATGGGATGGCCCCGGTGGTCTCTGGCCCGCTGCCAGAGGGTGCTGCCGGTCACCGGGCGAGCCTAACCGAGCCTGTCGTTAGGGCGGCCTGAGGGCGGCCAATCGGGTGGGAGGACGGCGGCTGGGTGGGGGAACGGGCGGCTAGGTGGGGCAACGGCCGGCCGGGGTACCCTGGCGCCGTGGCTTTCCCAGAGACGCGGATGCGCCGGCTCCGGCGCTCGCCCCTCCTCCGGGACATGCTTGCCGAGACCAGGCTGTCGGTGAAGGACCTCGTCGCCCCACTCTTCGTGCGGGAGGGCATCGACGCCCCGGTGCCGATAGCCTCGCTCCCAGGCGTCGTCCAGCACACCACCGAGTCGCTACTAAAAGAGGCGCGCCGGCTCGCCGGCTTGGGGGTGCCGGCGCTCGTACTGTTCGGGGTACCGGCTAAGAAGGACCCCACCGGCAGCGGGGCCAGCGCGCCCGACGGGGTAGTGCAGGTTGCGCTCCGGGCGCTCCGGGCCGAACTTAGAGACGAGATGGTGCTCATCCCCGATCTCTGCCTCGACGAGTACACCGACCACGGCCACTGCGGGCTCCTCGACAAGGGAGGTGGGGTGGACAACGACGCAACGCTCGAGCGCTACTGCGACGTCGCGCTCGCCCAGGCCGAAGCCGGCGCCCACATGGTGGCACCTTCGGGGATGATGGACGGCCAGGTCGGCGCCATAAGAGCGGCGCTTGACCAGGGGGGCTACAGCGAAGTCGGGATCCTGGCCTACTCGGCCAAGTTCGCGTCGGCGCTCTACGGGCCGTTCCGGGAGGCGGTGGACGTGACGATCGCCGGCGGGGGAGACCGCCGCACCTACCAGCAGGACTACCGCAACTGGCGCCAGGCGCTCCGAGAGGTCGAGCTCGACGTGGCCGAGGGCGCCGACGTGGTCATGGTGAAGCCGGCCCTCACCTACCTCGACGTGGTGGCGGCCGTGCGAGCCGCGGTACGGGTGCCTGTGGCGGCCTACCACGTGAGCGGCGAGTACGCCATGGTGAAGGCGGCCGCCGAGCGCGGCTGGGTGGACGGGCCGGCGGTCGCCCTCGAACAGCTGACGGCCGTGAAGAGGGCAGGCGCCGACCTCATCCTCACCTATTTCGCCGGCGAACTGGCAGAGACGCTCGGGTCATAGGCCGGCGGCGGCGAGCGGACGATAGAGCTCCCATGACGACCAACGAGGAGCTGTGGGAGCGCGCTCTTCGGGTCAGCCCGGGGGGCGTGAACTCACCGGTCAGGGCCTTCCAGGCGGTCGGCGGTGGCACCCCCTACTTCGTTGCCCGGGGGGAGGGCGCGTATGTCTTCGACGTGGAAGGCCGGCGCTACATCGACTACGTCCAGTCCTACGGGGCCTCCATCCTCGGGCACGCCCACCCAAAGGTGGTCGAGGCGGCCAGGAAAGCAGCCGGAAGAGGGTCGACCTTTGGCGCGCCGACGCCCGGGGAGGTCGAGCTGGCCGAGGAGATCTGCACCCGCGTGGAGGGCTGCGAGGAGGTGAGGCTCGTGAGCAGCGGGACGGAGGCGGCCATGTCGGCGGTGCGCTTGGCCCGGGGGGTGACCGGTCGGGACCGGGTCGTTTTGTTCGCCGGCTGTTACCACGGCCACAGCGACGCCCTCCTGGCCGGCGGCGGGAGCGGTATGGCTACCCTCGGTGTGCCGGCCAGCGCCGGCGTGGCCAAGTCGGCCGTGGCCGACACCCTCGTCGTCCCCTACAACCGGGTGCCCGACCTCGGTAGGGACGTGGCCGCCGTGATCGTCGAGCCGATCGCCGCCAACATGGGCCTCGTCCCGCCGGCGCCCGGGTTCCTTGCCGGGCTGCGAGACGCGTGCACCAAGGCCGGCGCCTTGCTCATCTTCGACGAGGTCATAACCGGCTTCCGGGTGGCGAGGGGAGGGGCCTCCACTCTCTTCGGCATCCAACCGGATCTCTGGTGCTTCGGCAAGGTCGTGGGCGGCGGTTTCCCCCTGGCCGGGTTCGGAGGCCGTCGGGAGCTCATGGAACAACTTGCGCCGGCCGGGCCTGTGTACCAAGCTGGCACGCTCTCGGGCAACCCGGTGGCGACCGCCGCCGCGCTTGCCACCCTTTCCCTCTTGGACGACGGCGCCTACACCGCGCTTGCCGCCTACGCGGGGCGGTTGGCCGCCGGGCTCGCCGGCATCGCCCGCGAAGCAGGCCTCGAGCTCCAAGTACCGGTGGCGGGGCCTTTGCTCGGAGTGTTCTTTGGGACCGAGCCCGTGCTCGACTACGACGGGGCGCGCCGCTCGGCCACTACGGGTTTTTTTACGACTTTGATGAGAGGCCTATTGGAAAGGGGAGTGGCGATCGCGCCGGGCCCTTACGAGATATGGTTCCCGAGCCTGGCTCACGGCGAGCAGGACCTCCATGAGACCCTCGAGGCCTTTGGCGAAGTGGCGAAGAAGCTGGGGCCGGCGCACAAGCCCTCCGCCTAAGCGGCGCACCTAAATTTAAGCCCTAAGCGCCCCTTGCCCAGGCGAGCGCCGACAGCGCTTTGTATATGGCCTCGGCCGGCCCGAGCTCGTCGGAGCGGAGCATGTTGGACATGATCCTTAGCACCCACTCCATGAGCGTCCTGTTGCGCATGCCTGTCGCCACGCACACGCGCATTATCTCGGGCCGGCTGATCGCCCGGACGAAGGCCCGCGCCGCCCGGTAATAAGCGCCGTACCGGGCCTGGAGGCCGTCCTCGTAAAGCGCTAAAGCGCCGGGGTTGGCGGAGGAGAGCGCCTCGTCGAGCACGTAGGCCGCGAAGCGGCCAGTTTCGTACGCGTACGCGATCCCCTCGCCGTTGAACGGGTTGATCGTCCCCGCCGCGTCGCCGACTACTAGGTGGCCCCGACCCGAGCGCGGCCCGACGGAGAGCCCCATGGGCAGGCGGCCGCCCGTCGGTGGGCCGAGGGAGGTCTCGGGCCTGATGCCCCACTCCTCGGGCAGGGTCTGGCAGAAGGCGTCCATGAGACGGCTGGTGTTGGCACCTTTCCATATGGAAGAAGTGCTGAGCAAGCCGACGCCCACGTTGACCCGCCCGTCGCCCAGCGGGAAGACCCAGCCGTACCCAGGCACGGAACGCCCGGCCTGGTCGCGCACGTCGAGCCAGGAATCGATCCAAGGCACGTCGTGCATGGGCGACGTCCAATAGCCGCGCAGGGCCATGCCCTGTGGGTAGGAACGTTGCCGCTCGTTACCAAGTGACCACCCGAAGCGGGAGTTGGCCCCGTCGGCGAGCACGACATAGCGCGCCTCGACCTCGCCCTCTTGGCCTCCCTCGCCAGTGGCCCGGAGCCGGGCGCCCCGGACCCTGCCGTCTTCTACGAGCGGCTCGACGGCCTCGGTGTGCTCCCAGAGCACCGCACCTTGTTTGGTGGCCCGAGCCGCGACCAGCGCGTCGAGGTCCTTCCTCGTGACCACGTAGCCGTAACGGGGTAGACCGGGCGTATCGGGCCAGGCCAACTCAATTGCCCGCCCGAAGCCGTGCGAACGCAGGCCAAAGTAGCGGTGGTGGGCGGACAGCTCTCCACCAAGGCCCATGTCTTCGAGCTGGCGGACCGACCTCGGAGTCAGCCCGTCGCCGCAGGTCTTGTCCCGAGGGAACGCCTTTTTCTCGACGAAAACCACCTCGTGGCCGGCCTTGGCCAGCCAATAAGCACAAGAAGCGCCACCCGGGCCCGCACCTACGACGAGGACTTCCCAGCGCCGTGCCACCTTCCCAATGCTAGTGGAGGAGCGGGCGGGCGCCGCCCACGGGTGCCCTGGGGCGCCCAGTGTGTGCCTATGTGCTCTTCGGTACTAGCGTGAGGGGCGATGGACCAGTTCCTGCCGATCCTGCTAATGGTCGTCCTGGCCTCGGTGTTCGCGATCGGTTCGTTTGTCGCGTCCAGGGTGCTCGGGCCGAGGAGCCGCCTCCACCCGGCCAAGGTCGGGCCGTACGAGTCGGGGATAGCCCCCCGTCGGGAGCTGGCGCCGCGTTTTCCCGTCCGGTTCTACCTGGTCGCGATGATCTTCATCATCTTCGACATCGAGGTGGTGTTCCTCTACCCGTTCGCGGTCATGTTCCGCCAGCTGTCCACCTTCGGGTTGGTCGAAATGGCGTCTTTTGCCGCCGTCGTGTTCATCGCGTTTGCCTACCTTGTCTCCGAGGGGGCACTGGACTGGGGCCCGGGCAAGCGCCTCGGCAGCCGTGCCGGCGCCCCCGTGACGCGAGGCCTCAATGCCACTGTGCGCCGGGTGGGCCGCCCGGGCACGCCGCCTTCGGCACGGCCACCGGCGCTGGTGGAGGGCGCAGGCACCGACTCCGGGGCCGCGGCGCGGGCACGGGGGCGGGACCCGGTGAGAGCGGGCGCGAGGGGGCCAGACGGAGAGGGGGGCTGATGGGGCTCGAAGACCTGAACCACAATTTCTTCACAGGCACTTTGGAGGAGGTCGTGAAGTGGGCGCGGGCGTCTAGCTCTTGGGGCGCCAACTTTG
>DAHWQF010000271.1 GCA_027334785.1 Acidimicrobiaceae bacterium | reverse complement strand
CGATCATCCTGCCCCAGTGGAGAGCGACGGCGGGGTTGGGCGGAGGTGGCCAAGTCATCGCAGTCCGGGCTGCCTTGGCGATGGCGGTACAGTAGCCTCCTACCTCGATACCGTTGAGGGTCGACTGTGGGGTCCGTGCCTGAAGCGCCAAGCCGCAAGGAGGCGAATGGCGCCACCTGCCGCTTCTCCACCCCGGCTGCTGCCAACACTCGGCTTTCACGGCGACGCCCCGATCAGGCAGTCGACGGTCTGCCAGAGGCCGAGCCCACCGTCCGCGGCTAGTTTGCGCGCCAGGTCGGGCGACAGCCAGAGCCGGGCGGTGTACTCGCGGGACGCGCATCTCTTGCCGGCCAGCTTGGGGTGCTTCCAAGGCCGACGCCATCAGATGACTCGTCGAGGCGTAGCGGACCTTGCCTGCGTCGGTCGTCCTGCCGCCCTTGGCGGGGAGCCGCCAGGACCTCGCCTGGGCCGAGGGCACCTGGGGGGATCCCCAACCTCACGGGTAAAGGCCGACGAGCCCTAACCCTGCCCTAGCCCGACTCGGACGAGCCATGAGACGGTCCACAGCACGAGGACGCTGGCGGGCACGTAACCTAAGAACTTCATTATGCGCCTTCCCTTTCAAGAGACTTCTCTTCGGGCGTTCAGGCGTTCCGCCTCAAGGATCATTTGCATTTTTTGTGCCTGCCGCTCGGCTTGCTCCGCTTCTCGTTGGCGGCGCTTGCGCGCGGTGCGGAGTTTGGCGAAGAGCAGGCCGTAGAGCCCGAGCCAGTTGAGCGCCGCTGCTTCGCGGTCGCCGTCCTCCATCTCTCAGCGGTACTCCTCCGCGTACTCGTCATCGGTCTTGCACCTCACTACGTGGGCGTCGTACAGGGACGCCTGGAAGTTAGTACCGCAAATTGGGCATCGCTTGGACTCGATCGTCATCTTTCTCCTCCTTATGCGTCCCACCAGTAGCGCTCAGGTCTGGCCCGAGTAGCCGCGCGACGTGAGCGCGGCGACCGGGCCCGGAGGCCCAAGGGCGCAGATTGACGGGCGAAGCCAGTGACCGTTGGGCCTCTGGGCTCGTCACGGCCTTCGTGTGGGTGGCCCGACGCCGGCGGCAGAGCGCGCAGTGCTGGCTCTTCGGACCGTGTGCCGCCGTTCTTTCGTGCCGTCGCACTCGATCCCAGGCGAAGCGCTCCAACAAGACCGGACCCCTCACGACCTCTACCACTCCTGGTAGACGGTCCTCCCGCGCAGGTGGCGGATAAGCCTGATTATCCAGTAGACGGGGTTCCAGTAGCGCAGCCATTCGTAGGCGTGAGGGTCAGCGAAGGGGCTCTCCACGTACTGGCGCTCCCACCTGGAGGCGGCAGGGCAGCCCAGTCACTGAAGGTGGGAGACCGCGTTCAGTGTTCGTGAAGTTGCGCTCGCACTCCGGGCACCTTGGCGGGACGTTGGCGCTGAAGGCGCGCCCGCAACTGGGGCAGGAGGTCAGCTTGGGCATGTCGTCTCTTCTCTTCTTTGCCGGTTGTAGCTGTCGGTTGTAATTGCCTCCCTGACCGAAGAGTCGGCGGGACGGGCTCGTGCGGCAGTCCTCACGCTGGCGACCGCGGCGTTCCTGCGGTTGGGGGTTGTCTCTGCGCGAGCGACTGTTGCTGCTGGAGCATCGCCTGCATCGTCGCCAACTGCGCCTCCTGTAGGTGCTGGCTCTTTCGTTGGCCACGCCTGATCAGGCGGAACGGGAAAGTGAAGAAACCGAACAGCACGAAGACGACCAAGTACCAAGCCACGAGAAATACGTACATGAACACCAAGAAGAGGACCCCTAGGGTCCAGGCCGTGACGGCCAGGACGGCAGAGCGAGCACCTACCCGCTTGGCCCAGGCGACCGTTCTCCTCGTTGACCCGACGTAGCTCATCCTCGACGAATAGGTTTGCTTTACCATCGCGGGTGTCACAGACAACGAGGACGTCTGAGCCGGCGCTTGTACGGCCGCGACTGGACCGTACGGCGAAGGGCTCTGGAGGTTCTGTTCCTGCTTGGGCACCATCTCTTGACCCGACGTAGCTGTACCTCCCAGCTCAACCACCCTAAGTATCGGGTGGCAGGCAGTTGCCCGCTAGGGTCTTAGGGCCCCAATTCCGGCCCGGAACGCCAACCAACGGTCCCCGTTGCTCGCGAAGCGTCTGTCGCGGTCGAGTCGAGCCTCCTCTCGCCGTCGGAGGGATGGGTCGCTAACGGTTTGAACATCTACCTGACGACCGACGCAGGCCGCTCATGGCGACCGATCGGGCCGAAGGAGAACGACCGGGTGGGCTTCGCCATCGGCCTCGAGGACACTGGGGGGCCACACTCGACGGCCCGGTCCTACAAGACAAGCGACGGTGGGCTCACCTGGACCATGACCGAAGCCTTTGGGGTGCCGACCGGTGCGGGGGCGGTCACCCTCGCTTTCCCGACGGCTCGTGACGGGTGGTTCGCGGTGAACGAACTCACCCGGGCTGCGCTGTTCCACACGATAGATGGAGGCACGAACTGGCGCGAGGTCGGACTTCCGACCTGCAGCCGAACGAGGTAGTGCTCCACGTCGGTGGGCCACGGTTCTTCGGCGCCAACAACGGCCTGCTCGCGGCGGCGGTCGAGGACCGTGCGACCGGGCAGGACCGCGACGTCGTCTAGATGACCACCGACGGAGGTGCGCATTGGGCGGCGTCAGTCGCCCCACAACGGTCCCGAACACGGCAACACCGACGGGACACTTAGCGCCAGCTTCGGGTCAACCAAGAGCTGGTACGTCGTCGCGGGTGAAAAGCTGTACGTGACGCACAATGGCGGCCAGACCTGGGCGTCGAGCGTCCCGACAGCGTCGTGGTCACACGGGCCGTTCCAGGTCGACGCGATCGATTTTGTCACCGCGACGACCGGTTGGGCTGACCTAGTCTATGACTCCTGTGGCGGGCTACCCCGCCATTCGTCGTGACCGCCGTGCTCGAACGAGATCGCCCTCGCGTCGACCGACTCTGGTGGGCACTCGTGGGCGCTCCTCTCCACCGAGTCATCCACTCGAGGGGCTTACGTTACGACGGCTGGACAAGCGAGGGTGTGCCGTTCCAAACTTTACTGTTGCACTCAAATTTGGATGACTGCCAGGGGGAGGTAGCACGATGTCGAAAATCAGGTTCTCCCGCACACGCAATGCCCCTGTACGGTGCATGGGCGGCGATGGTTCCTTGGCCTTTTTGGCCCCATTTGCAGCCCTTGTGCTTTTCGTGCCACACGCCCCGCCCGGGGTAGCCCGGGCGGCCGCCCGGCAAGGGCCTCTGGGCGTCTATGGCCCGGTCTTGGGCGCTGGCACCCTCGGGGGCGGGCGCGCGTGGGTCTGGGAAGCGGACTCTGGCATCTACGTGACCGCCGACTCGGGGGCGCACTGGAAGAAGGTGACCCCCTACGGCAGTGGCGACCCCGCCAACGTCTTGGGCGTCGAGTTCCTGAACGCCGAGCGGGCGTGGGCGGCGATCGCGGTGCCCGATGGCAAGCGGGTGGGGGTCAAAGTATGGCGTACGGAGGATGGCGGGAAGGGTTGGACGGCCGTACGCCTGCCCAGTTCGTTCCCCACGGGCTACGACAGAGCGTACTTGGACTTCCTCCCCGCCGGCAGCGGCTTCGTCCTCGTTCAGCTGTACCACCGGGCGGGTTCGCCCGGCAAAGGGAATCTCTTCTACACGGCAAACTGGGGCGCGACATGGTCCGAGGTGGACGCCGCGGCGCCAGTCGACGCTGGCATCTGGTTCACCAGCGCCCACGATGGCTTTGGTACGGACGCGAAGGGCACCCTCTGGAGCACCGGTGACGGTGGCAAGCAGTGGATCCGTTCGGCCTGAGAACCAGAAGTGCCTACCCGAACCGAAGTAGAGGTCCGTTACGCAAACGATCGTTTGCGGACGCGGTTGGCCTATGGGGCGTTTTCGCTGGTGGCCTGTGTAACGCGACCCGTGTACGCGCCTATGTAACGCCAGCCCCCGTTTGTGTTATGCGAGGGCGGCCGCCGGGCGCCCTGTCTGTGCCAGTTGCAGCCCGAGGCGAAAAAGAGCCTTGTGCCCACTGCGGTGCCGAGCGCCCTCCCTGTGCCCGCTGGCCGGGAGGGCCGATGTGCGACCCTTGCTACAGGGCGGCGCTCGGCAGGCGTGGGACCTGTGCCGGCTGTGCGAGGAGCGCCGCTTGGTCTCGCCTCCGGGGCCTGGTGCCAACCTGTGCTGCGACTGCGCCGGGGTGCCGCCGCTGGCGCGCTGCAAAGGCTGCGGGGCCGAGGAACGCCTCTACTGGCACAGCCTCTGCGCCCGCTGCGCACTGGCAGAGCGGGCCAGGCAGCTTCTCACCGGGCCGGCTGGTTCCATGAGCGAACGCCTCGTGCCCGTCTACGAGTGACCGCAGATGCAGAAAGTGAGCGAGTTCGGCTCCGGGGTGCGGTCGAGGAGACCGGTGGTGAGGCCCGGGCGGGTGGTGAGCGTGACGGTGTAGGAACATGCGCCCCAGGCGCTGGTGTCTTCGGTTATGGTGCCGTACCCGCCGCGCGGGCTTAGGGTGACGCCGGGGGTGGCGGCCGTCAGCGTTATGTCGCCCGGGGCAGAGGGGCTGCAACTGGTGATGGCCAGCGACCACGCCCCCGAGGGCATCTCCTCGTGGTCGACTGTGAACTGGACGCCGAGCGATGTGTCGATCGGCGTGCAGCAGCTGCCCTCGCCGTACTCGACGAACCACAGCTTGTTGACCTCGGTCCAGTTGTTGACGTGGATCTTGGCCAGCGCGTTCGAGAAGTCCACTGTGGTGACTCCCACCCGGGTCGCCTCGAAGGTGATGGAGAGGTCGGTCCCGGTGCGCTGCTCGGCGGAGGGAACGGCGCTCCCGGCCGTCACTGGTCCTGGGTCGCCCCCGGGGACGACGCCCAGCGTGTAGAACCCGATGAGCACTTGGAACCCTCCCCCGATGGTGTCCGGGTCCACGGTGACCCATCCGTCCGCGTCGGGGACGATCACATGCGCCGACGGGGGCGTCCACGGCGCGCCAGGCGCTGGCGGGATGGGGCCCGGCTCGGGCGCGCCGGCGATCATCACGGTCTGGAAGGTCGGCACAGTGCCCGCTCCCGCCGTGCCCGCCACGTTCGGCGGCCAGGGGACTAACCGGGTGCCGGCCTCTACCGGGGACACCGTGGCGCCCGTGATCGGGAGCGGGCCCGAGCCGCTGTCGTAAAGGAAGCGGTACTTCATGGGC
>DAHWQF010000270.1 GCA_027334785.1 Acidimicrobiaceae bacterium | reverse complement strand
GACAGCGCCTTTATCGTGATCAGGCTGGGATCGCCGGGACCGACCCCGACACCTACCAGGGCCGGGCCCATCGACCATCTCCCTCGGAACGTGGCACTCTACCGCTGCAGCCGATCTCCTGGTTGCCAGAGCTGCGCTCATCCCGCCTGCGCGGGCCTGTTGGGGCCGGTGGCGTCATTGGCGTCGCTCCCCGGTCACAGTGGCGGGACCGGGCCGAAGAGCACCGGTTTCCCGAGCATCGCAATGGACGGCACTCTAGCGCAGCTCCCGCCCAGCTCGTCGAGGCTCAAAGCGGCGCCGCCGGGCGGTCGGGCCCGCCCCTTCTCGCACCGCTCTTGCGGCCGGGCGCCCTCGTAGCCTCCCGACGATCGGCTGGCCGCCACACGATTCGGCCTCGGCGTCGAGAGGGGCCTCCTCACTGGGTTACCGGGCCGGACTGGGTTACCGGGCCGGGGGTCACCGGGCCGGGGGTCGCCGCCGGCGAGCCTGTCGGTCGGCCGGCCCAGAAGGCCGATCGCGCCGAGCCCACCCGGTTGGAACCTCGGTGCCGGGAAGGCGAAGCCCTCAGCGGTCCGTGTCCGACCCACCCGCCGGAGCCGGGGCGGCGGCCAGCCCGGCAGCCGACGCCAGGGCGGAGCCAGCGATCGCTGCGGCGACCGCCTCGGGTTCGGGCCCGCTGGCTCCGCCGCGGCGCTCGACCGACAGGGCTGCCGCCACGTTGGCGAACCGGGCGGCGGCCACCGGGTCGTCACCGGTTGCCAGCCGGGCCAGCATGGCACCGACATGGACGTCGCCGGCGCCGGTGGTGTCGACGGCGGCGGCCGGGTGTCCGGGCACGTGCACCGGCGCCACCCCCTGGCGGGCAACCCAGCAGCCAGCGGGCCCGACCCGTACCACGGCGATGCCGCCGGGGGCGAGCTGGCCGGCGAGGGCTGCCGCAGCTGCCGGCGCCGTGCGCCCCCCGGTGCGTCCGGCGGCCTCGCGCTCGTTGGCGCTGAACAGGCCGACCCGCCCGAGCACCCCGTCGAGCGGACCGCCCGGCGAGCCGCCGAGTGGTCCGGGGTCCACCGCCAAGAGGTGGTCGGGGCCCAGTTCCTGCAGCCATGAGGCGATCGCCGGCCCGGCAACCGGGTAGAGAAGGTCGTAGCCCGAGACGTAGACGGCGTCGCCGGTCTCGAGGACCACCCGGGCGAGGGTGGTGGCGTCCAGGCGAGACTCGATCCCGGGGGCGGTGAGGAAGGTGCGCTCGCCGCCAGCCTCGACTATGCCGACGGTGAACCCGGTGTCCTCCCCGCTGACCGGTGGCACGAGGGCGCTGATGCCGGAGACCTCCAGGTCCCGTGCCACCTGGCGCCCGAAGGCGCCGTTCCCGATCAGTCCTGCGTACGCAGCCGGCAGTCCGAGGCGGGCCGCCGCGCTCAAGACGTTGAAGCCTCCGCCGCTGGCCAGGGTGCGGTCGCCGGCGATCACGTCACTGCCCCGGGCCGGCAACGCCTCCACGTGGACGAGGATGTCGAGCAGGATGCTGCCCACCAGCACCAGCCGGGTGACCGGCGCGGCGACGGGTGCGAGTTCGGCGGGCGCCGGGCCCCCGGTCGGCGTGAGCCTTGGCCCGGCCTCGGAGCGGGTGCCGAGGGCGCTGGGTTGAGTCGCCGCAGCGGCGCCCGCCGCGCGGCGGCTCCGGGCTGCGGCCAGCTCCCAACCGGAGAGCGAGACGGCCGCGGCCACCACCAGCCCGAGCCCGAACCCGAAGCTTCCGTCGCCCACCAACCCTCGGGCGAGCGGCCCGGTGTAAAGCGGCGACGACGTTGTGACGAGCGCCACCGTCGATCCGGCGAGGAAGCCGGCCAGGCCCGGCGCGTTCACGGCCCGGGTGGTGGAGAGGGCGCCAAGCCTCTGCCGGGTGGCCCTGGGCCGGGAGCGAACCATGTCGGCCAGCACCACCCCTGCCCAGGCGGTGAGCCCGGTCGCGAGCAAGGTGAGGAAGCTCTCGAACGGGCTGAGGAAGCCGGAGCGGCCGACCATCAGCCACAGCCCCGCTCCACAGACGACGGCGCCGTCGACCAGGACGGTGCGACTCCGGCGAATGCGGACGCCGAGCGCCAGCAGGGTCAACCCCGAGGAGTAGCAGGCCAGGTCGGATTCGGCGAGCATGCCGCCGGCAGCGACCAGCAGGAACGGCGTCGACAGCCAGGCGGGGAGCACTGCAGCGACCGGCCCGATCGGGTCGAGGGCGGTGGCCAGTCCGTTGACTCTCGTGCTCAGGAGGTAGCCGGTGATGACCAGCACCGCGGTCGGCAGCGCTGCCCCGCAGGTGACCCAGCCGACGATCGATCGAGCCCGCTCGCTAAGGGGCAGGTAGCGGCTGTAATCCGGGGCGAGGTTGACCCAGCTGATGCCGGTCCCGGCGGCCAGGATCCCGCCGGCCACCAGCACGTTGCGCAGTGACGCCGGGTGTGCGGCGTCGACTCGGGCCAGGTCTACGTGCACGAGGAGCACCGGGAGCACTGCCAAGGTGAGAAGACCGAACCCGATGGCGGCGAGACGCTGGAACCGCAGGATGGCGCCGTGGCCGAGCACGCCGAGGACGAGCGAAGCTCCGAGCATGATGCCGAGGGCCGCGGTGTCGACCGCCGCTCCGGATCGCACGCCGAGGGTGGCGCCTGCCACGCCGACCAGCGCCCAGGCGCCGATAACGGAGGTCACAACCTCCCAGCCGAGCACGCTCACCCAGCTCATCCCCGCCGGGACGAGGTTGCCCACCCACCCGAACGACCGTCTCGACAGCGTGAGCGCGGGCATGCCGGCGCGCTGGCCGGCCACCGAGACCGCTCCCACGATAAGGAACGAGGCCGTCGTCGCCACGGCCGTCGTGAGCACCGCCTGCACCAGGTCGAGGCCCATGGCGGCCAGGATGGCGCCGAACACGACGGCGAGGAGCCCGAGATTGGCCGCGAACCAGACCCCGAACAGGCTGCGGGCACGGCCGTGCCGCTCCTCGGGCGGCACGGCTTGGATGCCACGCTGCTCGATCCTGGCAGTTCCCGTCATTGGCTCCTCCTGGCGGCTTCAGGCACGGTGCCGACAACGGCACCAGCCCCCGGCCCGGTGCACGAAGACTGCGGCCGAGGCGAAGGCTGCGACAGACAGAGCATGGATCGCCGGGCCGGCCGGGTCGAGGCCCATCGACCGTATCGCGTCGGAAGGTTCACCCCAGGGGCGAAGCTCTCCCAAAGGTAGGGCTCTCCTTCAGGAACCGGGCCGTCCGACCCGAGCCGGCACCGAAGGTCACGGGCACCGGCGCAGCTCTCTAGCGCAGCCTCGCCGCCGAGCGGTCCTGATCGGGGTGACCGAGTTCGGCCGTCCCGGTCGCCACGGGAGGCATCGCTCCGCGGGCTAGAGGCCGAGCGACGCACGCACCCACGCCAGAGCCTCGGCGACGGTGTCGGCCGACGGACCCCCTGGCGAGGAGGGCCGGTCGACCATGAGGACCGCTACCTCGAGCTCCCGCGCCGCCGCGAGCTTGGCGGCGGTGGCAGCCCCTCCGCTGTTCTTGGTCACGAGGAGGTCGATCCGGTGACGCTTCATGAGCACCCTCTCCCCCTCGACGCTGAACGGACCTCGGGCGAGGATCACCTCCGCCGGGCGCAGGCACAGCCGCTCGGGTGGATCGAGCGAGCGGACCAGCCACCACCGCCGCCCGTTTGAGGCGGGAGCGAAGGCGCGCAGCTCGTTGCGACCGGTTGTCACGAACACCCGCCGGGAGGGACCGCCGGCGATCTCCGTCGCGGCCGCCGCCAGGGTGGCCACCACGGTCCAGCGGTCTCCCGGCGCTGGCTGCCAGGGGGGCCGTTCGAGGCGCAGCCTCGGCACCCCGGTCTGCTGGCAGGCCTCGTATGCCTGCCAGCGCATCCGCTCGGCGAAGGGGTGGGTGGCGTCGACCAGAGCCGAGATCCGCTCGGCCCGCAGGTAGGCAGCCAGCCCCTCGCTGCCGCCGAAGCCACCGGTGCGGTGCTGACCCGGAAGCGGCGCTGGGCTCGCGGTCCTGCCCGCCAACGAGGTCACGACCACCACGTCGTCGAGGGCGGACAGACTCTCTGCCAGGCGGCCGGCCTCGGAGGTCCCTCCGAGCAACAGAAGGCGAGGCGGTTTGGTCACGTTCGTCGCATCGATTGGGTGCCCGAGCGCCTGGCTGGTAGCGTCCGGAGCGGTTACAGGGAACACCGGTGAGAGGCCGGGGCTGTCCCGCAACTGTAACCGGGGAGCAAACCCCATCGGAGGCCACGGTCCACCCGGACTGGAAGGCCGGGGCGAGCCTTGATCCGGGAGCCAGGAAACCTGGGCCAACGGAGATTTCGACGCGGGAGACGTCAAAGTTGAAGCAGCGGGCAGCACGAGGCCCCTCGGGCGCGGTGATGGTGTGCGGTACCACCTCCAACGCCGGCAAGAGCACCCTCACGGCTGGTCTGTGCCGTCACTACGCCCGGCAGGGAGCGCGGGTGGCGCCGTTCAAGGCCCAGAACATGTCGAACAATTCGGCCGTCACCCCGACCGGCCATGAGATCGCCCGCTCCCAGGCCTGGCAGGCCACGGCGGCTGGCGTCGACGCCGAGGTCGCCATGAACCCCGTGCTGCTGAAGCCCACGGGCGATCGCCGCTGCCAGGTGGTCGTGATGGGCCGTCCACTGGCTGTCATGACGGCCGCCGAATACCACCGGCTGAAGCCCGAGCTGCTCGAGGTCGTGCTGGGGGCGCTGGCCGAGATGCGCCGGCGGTACGACGTGGTGATCCTCGAAGGAGCGGGGAGCGCGGCCGAGATCAACCTGCTCGACGCCGACATCGTCAACCTTCGTCTCGCCCGTGAGGCCGGGCTGCCGGCCATCGTCGTCGGTGACATCGACCTCGGTGGGGTCTTCGCCTCGCTCTTTGGGACCGTGGCCCTGCTGCCCGACGAGTACCGCCCGCTTGTCAAGGGCTTCGTGGTCAACAAGTTCCGCGGTGACCCGGCACTCCTCTTCGATGGGACGACCCAACTGCAGAAACGGTCCGGTGTCCCGACTCTCGGGGTGCTGCCCTTTCTGGACGGGCCAGAGCTCGACAGCGAGGACTCGCTCGCCCTCGACCGGCCCTTCGACGCTGCGCCGGAAGAAGGGGACGCCGGCGCCGACCCGGCGAGCACAGCCTTAGAAGCGGGCGTGGCCTTAGAACTTCACAAGTCCCGGGTCGGGAAACGGCTCAGTCCACCGGCCCCTGGCCGAGGCG
>DAHWQF010000026.1 GCA_027334785.1 Acidimicrobiaceae bacterium | reverse complement strand
GCTTCGGCGAGGCCTTCGACCGGCCAGATGATGAGCCCTGGCCCCATGAAGCACGTGGAAGGCCCGCCCCGTGCCTCGAGGGGGCTACTCAGGTGGGCGGCCGCCTTGGCGATGGCTCGGGAGGCCTTGGTGACGCCTGCCTCATCGAGCTCCCCGAAGAACCGGAGGGTCACGTGCCACTGGTCCCTCGTCGACCAGCGGGCGGTGTCGAGCTTGGGCCGAGGTAGGGCGGCCAGCGCGTCCAAAACCTCTTCGGTCGGCCAAATGGCGACAAAATAGCGCACCTGGTTACGAACGCTAGCCAAACTGAGGCCGCTCCGGGAGCAGGCTGGCGGGGACCCGCTCAACCGAAGCGGCTGATTATATCCTAGCTCACCTGGGCTTCTACCTGCCTTCTACCTGCCTCCTACGGCCCTTGTAGTTGCGTGGAGCCGGGCCCGTAGGTGCAGGCCCGCTCCGGGCGCCGGGGAGCTTAAGCTCGTTGGCGTGGCCCCTCGAATTGACGAACGCCCGGTGGCGCCGGCTGAGCCGCGCCGTTATTTCGTGCGCACCTTCGGTTGCCAGATGAACGAGCACGATTCAGAGCGCTTGGCCGGTCTCCTTGAGAGCGAGGGGATGGTGCCGGCCCGCGACCTCGAGGAGGCCGACGTAGTCGTCTTCAACACTTGCTGCATCCGGGAGAACGCCGACAACCGCCTCTATGGCAACCTCGGGCAGTTGCGCGCCATGAAGCAGCGCCGGCCGGGCATGCAGATCGCGGTGGGTGGCTGCCTCGCCCAAAAAGACAGGGAAAAGATCGTCGAGCGCGCGCCCTGGGTCGACGCCGTCTTCGGGACCCACAACGTGGGCCGGGCGGCCGCCCTCCTCGAGCAGGCCCGGGGACAGGGGCCGGTGGTGGAGATCCTCGAAGCTGCCGAGACCGACCAAGCCGAGTTCCCCTCGGCGCTCCCGGTCCGCCGTGAGCTCCCCTTCGCAGCCTGGGTGACGATCCAGGTTGGTTGCGACAACCGCTGCGCCTTTTGCATCGTGCCGACGGTACGGGGGAAGGAGCTGAGCCGGCCCTTCGACGACGTGGTCGAGGAAGTGCGCCAGCTCGCCGCCGGCGGGACCTCGGAGGTAACCCTGCTCGGGCAGAACGTCAACTCCTACGGTCGAGATCTGGCCCTGGCGGCCCGCCGGCTCCCCGACTGGCGATCTTACGCGCACCTCACCGGCAAGGAGTGGGCGAGCGCCGACAGCCCACGTGCGAGGCCACTTTTCGCCGACCTGCTGCGCGCCGTGGCGGGCGTCGAGGGCATCGAGCGCGTCCGGTTCACGAGCCCGCACCCAAAGGACCTCCGCCCCGAGACGATCGAAGCCATGGCCACCGAAAAGGCCGTTTGCCCCCATCTCCACTTGCCGCTCCAGTCCGGCAGCGACCGCGTGCTCGCCTTGATGAGACGGGGTTACACGGCCGAGCGGTACCTGGAGAGGCTGCGCTCAGTCCGGGAGGCGGTCCCCGAACTGGCCGTCACGACCGACATCATCGTTGGCTTCCCGGGCGAGACCGAAGAGGACTTCGTAAAGACCTTGGAGGTGGCGGCGGAAGCTCGCTACGACAGCGCGTACACGTTCATTTTTTCGCCCCGGCCCGGAACGGAGGCGGCGACCTGGGCGAACCGCTTCGTGCCGGCGGAAGTCAGCGCCGAGCGCTTCGAGCGCCTGCGCCGGGTCGTCGAGCGCAGTGCCCTGCGAGCGCACGAGGCGCGCATCGGCCGCACCGAGGAAGTGCTGGTCGAGGGGAAGTCCAAAAAAGGCCCGGCTTGGTCCGGCCGGACGCGCCAGAACAAGCTCATGCACATGGAGGGCGAGGGGCTAAGGGCCGGCGTGGTGGTTGAAGCGTTGGTCACCCACGCCGCTCCCCATTTCCTCAAAGGGAAATTGGTACGCGTACTGGCCGAACCCCGGCACCGCAACCTGATACCGGTGACGGCCAACTGAGCGTCCGTCCATCGCGCCTTGCCCTCGTCGGCCCCACCGCGAGCGGAAAATCCGCACTGGCCGTGGAAATTGCCCTTCGTTTGGGCGACATAGAGATCGTGAGCGCCGACTCCATGCAGGTTTACCGCGGGATGGACATCGGCACGGCCAAACCCGGCCCCGCCGAGCGGCGCGGGGTGACCCATCACTTGCTGGACGTCGCGGGCCCTGGGGAGGACTGGGACGTGGCCCGCTTCGTGAAGGAGGCCACGGAGGCCGTCCAAGCGATCGAGGGGAGGGGCCACCGCCCGCTCCTGGTCGGGGGGACGGGGCTCTACGTCCACGCCTTGGTGGACGGTTTCGACGTGCCGGGGCGCTTCCCCGCCGTGAGCGAGGCGCTCGAGAAGGGCTCTACGGCCGAACTTTACCGGCAGCTCGCTGACCTCGACCCGGCCGGGGCGGCCAAGATCGACCCCGGGAACCGCCGGCGGGTGCTGCGGGCGCTCGAGGTGGGGTTGGGGAGCGGGCGGCCGTTCTCCTCCTACGGGCCGGGTGTGGGGGCCTTCCCGCCCACCAGTTGGTCGCTCGCCGGCGTGTGGTTGCCCCGCGCCGTGGTGGCGGCCCGCCTGGCCCGGCGCCTCGAAGCCATGGTGAGCGCCGGTTTCGTCGAAGAGGTGCGGGCTTTGGCCGCCGGGGCCGAGGGGCTCTCCCGCACGGCTCGCCAGGCCCTCGGCTACCGGGAACTCCTCGCCCACGTCGAGGCTGGCGTGCCCCTGGGCGAGGCGCTCGACGCCGCCCTCCGCCGGACCCGCCACTTCGCCCGCCGCCAGCGCATGTGGTGGCGGCGCGACCCGAGGGTGCGCTGGTTCGGGGCGGCGGAAAACCCCTTGGCAGTACTGCCGGCGCTGCTGGGAAACTGGAACTGTGATTGAGGAAAGGCTCTAGTGCCCGACGAGAACAGGCTGGTGCTGGACAAGTACGAGGCCCTCGGCAACGACTTCTTGGTCCTCGTGGACCTTGAGGGCCGTTCCAAGTTGACCGCCGCCCTGGCGCGGGCGGCCTGTGACCGCCACCGTGGCTTCGGGGCGGACGGCTTGCTGCGGGCTGGGCCGGCGGGCGGCCCGGCGCGGGGCGGGGGAGAGGCCGGCCAGGTGAGGATGAGCTTCGAGCTGCGCAACGCGGACGGCAGCGAGGCCGAGATGAGCGGCAACGGCTTACGTTGCCTCGCCCACGCGGCGATCGACGCCGGCGCCGTGGTTGCGGGCCCGGGGGACAGCTTCGGCGTTTCGACCCCGGCCGGCCGGCGCGAGGTGCGGGTCCAGCAGCTGAAACGGGGTTGGATGTGGGCGAGCACGGAGATGGGGCAGCCCGAGGTGCACGGCGAGGCGCACGCCTGCAACGTCGGTAACGGCCAGGTCTTCGTGGACGTGGGCAACCCTCACCTGGTCGTGCTCGGCCCCGACCCGGCCGGGCTGGACGTGGCCACCCTCGGGGCCGAGCTGTCGGGCGAGTTCGGCAAGGCGAGCGGGGGGCTCAACGTGGAGTTCGTGGCGCTCGGCCCGGGCCGCGACGAGCTCACCATGCGGGTCTTCGAACGGGGAGTGGGCGAGACCTTGGCTTGTGGGACGGGGTCGGTGGCTGCCGCCGCGGCGCTGCGCTTTTGGCGGAGGGTGGGCACCAAGGTCACGGTCCACCAGCCGGGGGGCGACGTGGACGTCGAGCTCCGCGACGACGGCGTCGCGGTGCTCTCGGGGCCGAGCCGGCGGGTAGGCCGCTGCATACTGGAAGGGGACGTGCCGTGAGCCTCATAGAGCGCACTTTCAGAGAAAAGATCGTGCTCGTCGGCGTGACCCTCCCCGGCAGGAGCGACGGGGTGCCCCCTGACGTGGAGACCGAGCGGCACCTCGACGAGCTGGCCCTGCTCGTGGTGCACGGCCGGCGCCGACGTGGTGGGCCGGGTCCACCAGCGCCGTGAGGAACCGGACCCCGCCACTTATATCGGCCGGGGCAAGGCGGAAGAGCTGCGGGAGGTCTCCGACGGGGTGGACGCCGACACCGTGGTCTTCGACGACGAACTGTCGCCGGCGCAGTCGCGCAACTTGGAGAAGATTCTGGGGCGCACCGCCATCGACCGCACCGCGGTGATCCTCGACATCTTCGCCCAGAACGCCACCACCGAGGAAGGCAAGGCCCAAGTCGAGCTGGCACAGTTGCGCTACCGGTTGCCCCGCCTCCGGGGTCGGGGCACGGCGCTCTCCCAGCAGGCCGGGCGCATCGGCACCCGTGGCCCCGGCGAGACCCAGCTGGAGGTCGACCGCCGGCGCCTGGTGCGCCGCGCGCACAAGCTGGAAGCCGAGCTCGCCCAGCTGGAACGGCGCCGGCGCCTCCAGCGCAAGGGCCGCCGGCGCAGCCGTCTCGCCTCGGTGTCGATCGTGGGCTACACCAATGCGGGCAAGTCGACCCTGCTGAACGCCCTGACCGGGGCGGGGGTGGTGGCAGACGAGAGGCTCTTTGCCACCCTTGACCCCCGGACGCGGCGGCTCGGCCTGCCGGGCGGGGAACCCGTGCTCGTCTCCGACACGGTCGGGTTCGTCCGCAAGCTCCCCCACCAGCTCGTCGAGGCGTTCCACAGCACCTTGGAGGTGGTGGACGAGGCCGACCTGCTCTTGCACGTGGTCGACTCGGCGGCGCCCGAACCCGAGGCCCAGCTCGACGCCGTGCGCAGCGTGCTGGCCGAGATCGGTGCCAGCAACGTGCCCGAGCTGGTGGTGTTCAACAAGGCCGACCTGGCGCCGGGGAAGGCGCTCGAGCTCTCCCAGGGGTACCCCGGTTCGGTCGTGGTCTCGGCCGCTCGCGGCCAGGGCATGGCCGAACTGCTCGGCGCTATGGCCGAGCGCCTTCGCCGGGCCAACCGTGTGGTCGAGCTGTCCGTGCCCTACGACCGGGGCGACGTGCTGGCCGCGCTCCATCGCGAAGGCGAGGTGCTCTCGAGCGAACAAGCCGACGGTGCCACCGTGGTGAGGGCTACGCTACCGGCGTCTGCCGTTTCGCGTTTTGAGCCCTATCTACGCCGATGAGCTTCCGACCTCCCAAGTACCCCTACGAGAGGCTCGACCCTCTCCGGGGAAAAGCCGCCTCCCTCGAGGGCGGCGCGGTCGACTTGTCGGTGGGCAACCCCTGCGACCCGCCCAGCCCGGCGGCGTTGGAGGCGCTCCGCTCGGCTGACGAAGGCGGGGCGACGCGTGGGTACCCGGCGTCGCGAGGTTCTCTCCCGGCCCGGCGGGCCGTGGCCGAGTGGTTCGGGCGGTGCCTCGGGGTCGAGGTCGCCCCGGAACAGGTGGCCCTGTGCATAGGCACCAAGGAACTGGTGGCCGGCCTCCCCGCCTGGCTCCACCTCCGTGACCCCTCGCGAGACACCGTGTTGTTCCCCGAGCTTGCCTACCCCACCTACGAGATGGGGGCGATCTTGGCGGGGCTGCGCGCCGTCCCCGTGCCCATGGGGGAGAGCTGGCACCTGCGCCTCGACGCCGTGGAGGAAGCCGATGCGAAGCGGGCGCTCCTGGTTTGGGTGAACAGCCCGGGGAACCCCGCGGGCCAGGTCGAGGACCTGGGCGCGGCCGTGAGGTGGGGGCGCGAGCGGGGGGTGCTGGTGGCGAGCGACGAGTGCTACGTGGAGCAGACCTGGCAGGGGGCGCCGAGCACGGTCCTCCACCACGGCACGGACGGGGTGCTCGCGGTCCACTCCCTTTCCAAGCGGAGCAACCTGGCGGGCCTGCGCTTCGGGTGGTACACGGGTGACCCCGAAGTCGTCGAGTTCGTGAGGGAGGTGCGCCAGCACGCCGGCTTCATGGTCCCCGGCGCCCTCCAGCGAGCGGGGGCGGCCGCGCTCGGCGACCAGGGCCACGCCGACGCCCAGCGGGAGCGCTACCGGGAGAGGCTCGCCTTTTTGCGGGACGTCCTGGCCCGGGCCGGCGTGGACGCCCCCCTGCCCGAGGGCGGCATATACCTGTGGGCGCCCGCCCCAGGAGGGGACGCCTGGGCGCTCGCCGAACGCTTGGCGGCCGAGGCCGGCCTGGTGGTCTCGCCGGGCGAGCTCTACGGCCGGGCCGGGGCCGGGCACGTGAGGGTGGCGGCCGTAGCGCCCATGGCACGCCTGGAGCTCGTGGCCGCCCGCCTCGGCCGCTAACATCCGGCACCTGTGGCAGATCTCAAGGAGGAGATAGACGCCCTCTGGCAGCGGCGCCAGGAGCTCGGGCCAGGTGCGAAGGACGAGGCGGCCCTCGTGCGAGAGGCGGTCGGGCTGCTCGACTCGGGGGAGGCCCGGGTCGCCGAGGTCGGGCCCGACGGCGCCGTCAGCGTGAACGAGTGGCTAAAGCGCGCCGTGCTCTTGTGGTTCAAGGTGTCGGCGGTGGAAGTGACCGAGGTCGGGCCTTTCGAGTTCGCCGACCGCCTGCCCCTGAAGCACGGGTTCGAGGCCGCCGGCGTCCGCGTGGTCCCGGGCGCCTCGGCCCGGTGGGGGAGCTTCATCGGGCGGGGCGCCGTGCTCATGCCGAGCTACGTGAACATCGGTGCCTGGGTCGGCCCGGGCACCATGGTCGACACCTGGGCCACGGTCGGGAGCTGTGCCCAGGTGGGGGCGGACGTTCACCTCTCCGGGGGGGTGGGGATCGGCGGCGTGCTGGAGCCACCCCAGGCGGCACCGGTGGTGATCGGCGACAAAGCCCTGATCGGGAGCCGCTGCATGATCACGCAGGGGGCCAGGGTCGGTACCGGTGCCGTGCTCGGCGAGGGCTCCATCCTCAACCCGACCATCCCGGTCATTGACGCCGAGTCGGGCGAGGAGATCTCCCGAGGTGTCGTTCCACCCTGGTGCGTGGGGCTGGGGGCGACGCGCCAACGCGAGTTCGCCGGCGGGACCTTCGGCCTGCCCTGCGTGCTCATCGTGCGCCGGCTGGAGGAGGGCCAGCGCCACTCCAAGGCGCAGCTAGAGGACATCCTCCGCGAGCACGGCGTCGGGCTCTGAGGCCGGACGTGGCTGACCTGCTCGCCCTCACGAGGGAGCTGGTCTTGGTGCCCTCGGTGTCGGGTGAGGAGAAAGCAGTGGCCGACCTGGTGGAGGCGAGGCTCCGTGGAGCGCCCTGGTTGGAGGTGACCCGCCTGGGCGACAACGTTGTGGCCCGGACCAACCTGGGCCGGGGGGAACGGGTGGTGCTGGTTGGCCACCTCGACACCGTCCCCGGCGACCAGGCGGCCCGGGAGGAGTCAGGCACCCTCTGGGGCCTCGGAACCGCCGACATGAAGGGGGGCCTGGCGGTCATGGTGGACCTCGCCACCAGCGCCCCGGCGCCTGCCTGCGACGTCACCTACGCCTTCTACGCCTGCGAGGAGGTCGAACGGGCGCGAAACGGCCTGCTCGCTCTGGACCGGGAGCACCCGGGGCTCCTGAGCGGGGCGGCGGCCGTCGTGTGCGAGCCCACGGCCTGCGTGGTGGAGGCGGGCTGCCAGGGGGTGTTGAAGGCGACGGTGACGCTCTCGGGCCGGCGTTCCCACGTGGCGCGCCCTTGGGCAGGGCGCAACGCTGTCCACCGCCTCGCCCCCCTGTTGGCGGCGGTCGCCGGCTGGCAGCCTCGCCGGCCCGAGCTCGACGGGTGCCGTTACCAGGAGTCGCTCCAGGCGGTGCGGGTGGCCGGCGGGGTGGCCTCGAACGTGGTGCCCCCCCGCGCCGAAGTGGAGCTCAACTACCGCTTCGCCCCCGACCGCGACGTGGACGGCGCGGTGGAAGCCTTGGGGGAAATAGTGGGGGAGTGGTTGGAGAGCGAAGACACCCTGGAAGTCACCGACAGTGCCCCCGCCGCGCCTCCATCTCTTGGCAGCCCGAGACTGGCGGCCCTGGTGGCTGCCTCCGGCGAAGCGGTGCGGCCCAAGCTCGGCTGGACAGATGTTGCCTTCTTCGCCGAGAGGGGCATCCCTGCCGCCAACTTCGGGCCCGGTGACCCTGAGCTCGCTCACAGCGCCGGCGAACAGGTGACGAGGAGCGCCCTCGAGCGTGCTCGGGCCGTCCTCGGCCAGGTCATCGGGAGCACCTAAGCTCATTGACTCGTGGAGCTTTTGGCGGCTACCAGCGCCGTGGCTGTCGGCGTGAGCGTGGTCGCTACCTTGGTGGTCGTGGCCTTGGCCCTGGCCGCGCTGTACCTGCTCCGGACCGTGCGCCAGCTGCGCCGGCAGGCCGAAGACCTGGCCCGGGAGGCGGGCGAACTGCTGGCCGAAATGCGCGCCGACCTCCGCCAGGCCGGCACCGAGGTGGAGCGGGTGGAGAGGATGGTGGGGAGCGCGGAGGCGATCAGCGAGGCCGTCGGCGGGGCGTCGCGCCTCGTGGGAGGCGTGGTCGCGGTACCGGTCATCAAGGCGGTGGCCTTTGCTTCGGGCGTGGCGCAGGCGGGGCGGGCGCTGCGCTCCCGAGGGGGGCGGGGATAGCGTGCTGAAAAGGCTGACCTGGGCTGGCCTCGGCTTGGTGACGGGCCTCGGTGCTTCTACTTGGCTCGAGTACCAGGCCCGCAAGCGGCTCCGCCGTTACCTCCGGCGCCACCCGGGGTCCCGCTACGCAGTGACCGCCGGCGAGGCGGCTCTCGGCAAGCTGGAGGGTGCGCGGCTGGCGCTGGCTGCTGCCACCGAGGAAGGGCGCCGGGCTATGCAAGAGCGCGAGCGGGAGCTGCGGGCACGCCTCACCGGGCACGCCTCACCGGGCACTCCTCACCGGGCGCGAGCCCCGAGCCACTCGCGGAGCAAGATGGCGCCGGCGGCCGCCAGCAGGACCGCTGCACCTAGTTCGACCCCCAAGGCGAGCGTGGCGAACGGTTCGCTCAGGCTGGCCGGCCAGCCGAAGAGCTTCAAGTAGACGGAGAGGAAGAACCCTCCCACCGTGGCGAGGGCGAAGCCCGCTTCGGCCAGCGCCAGGAGCCAGTGCCGCGAGATGCTCGTCACCAGGGCCAGGACGGCGCCGACCACGGCCTGCATCAAAAACAGCGGCCCGATGGTCGGTATCTGGCTGTAGCCGTCGCTGTCCCAGAGGTGGAAGTGGACGACGGCCGAGACGACGACCAACCCCGAGCCGGCCCAGGTGAGGACGTAGGCGGCCCAGCGGAGCCCCTTGTGGGCTGGCGGGCGGTGGCGCTTGGGGGCGTGGGAAAGGCGCTCGGGCATGACATGGCCCATCGTGCAGGGTTACGTCCACGTGCCGGAGGGGGATTCGCTCGGCTCGGCGGGAAGCCACTTGGCCAGTTGAGACGTAAGTTCTCCGTATATGGCAGTGAGCGACGAAGCGCTCTTGGCCGGCATGGCCGTCGGCGACGAGGACGCCGCCGTCACCTTCGTCCGTCGCTACCAGAAAAGGGTGTACGGCCTCGCCCTGTCGATGGTGGGCGACCCCGTGGCTGCCGAGGACATCGCCCAGGAGGCCTTCTTGCGCGCCTGGCGCCACGCCCCGGCCTTCGACCGGCGCCTCGCCTCGGTCCCGACCTGGGTGCTCACCATTACGCGCCACCTGGCCATCGACTTCCTGCGGCTGCGTCGGGCCGACTGCCGGGGGCCGGGCGACGAAGTGTGGCTTGACCTGCGCGGCGAGGGCCGTGCTCCCGACGAGCTGGCCGAGCTGGCGGACACGAGGGCCAGGCTCGTGAAGGCGCTCTCCGCCCTGCCGCCCGACCAGGCCCGCTGCCTCGTGCTGGCCTCCGTGTACGGCTACAGCGCCGCCGAGGTGAGCAAGGCCCTCGGGATCCCCCTCGGCACGGCCAAGACCAGGATCCGCCGCGGGCTCATGAAGCTGCGGGACGTTTTCGAGGAGGCCGGCGCCCAGTGAACGACGAGCGCACTGCTGTCCCCGAAGCACTGGTCGACCTGGTGCTCGGCGCGCTCGCCGGCAAGGAGCGGACCGCAGCAGTCGCCCCCATCTAAGAGGGCTGCCCCCACCGAGCGTGCCGGATGGCCGGGCTCTCGGCCGCCTCCAACGAGCTGGTCCATAGCGCTCCTGCCCTGAAGCTGCCTGTCGGTCTTGCTCGAGGTCTGGTCGGACGGCACATCCGTCTAGCCGCCAGTCCCACTCCCGGCCCAACTGGCCCAGCCAACGTGGGCACAGCCGGCATAGGTACGGCTGTGAGAAAGATCCAACCGGCATAGGTACGAGCGTGAGCGACAGTGAGAAGCCAGCCGGCATAGGTACGGCTGTGAGCAACGACAAGCACATAGCCCCGAGGCACGCCGAGCTACTGGAGCGCTCGGCAGTGCCCACCGCCTGGGCCGAGACCCTCGGCTGCTACACGGCCGAGGTGGCCGACGACCTGCCCGACGAGCTGCGCCGGTACACTGGCGCCCTCCCCGGACTGGTGTTCCCCCTCAGGACCGTCGAGGGGAAGGTCCACTGGCAGCTACGCCCGGACGTGCTCGAGGGCCCGAGAGCTCCCAAGTACCTGCAAGCCTCCGGCACCGGCTCCATCGTCACCGTCCACCCGCAGATGGCGGAGCGCGTCGGCAAGGCCCGGCGCATCGCCTTCGTGGAGGGGACCAAACAGGCCCTCACAGCTACCTACCACAGCCCCGACGACACCCTCATCGTCGGGCTCCAGGGTTGCCAGAACTGGCGCGTGGACGGACTGCCCCATCCCGACCTCGCCCGCCTTGGCCTGGACACAGCCGAGGTGGTCGTTATTGTGTTCGACGCCGACTACCGCACCAACGCAGCCGTGTGGACGGCAGCGAGCGAGCTCTCCAAGGGCCTTGGCACCCTCGGCGCCAAGGCCGTGCGCTTCGCCTGTGTCCCCGGTACTCGGACGGTTGGGCTCGACGACGTTCTCGGGGGCTCGCTCCACAGCGAAGCCCAACGCAGAGGATCGTTCGCCAGCATCCTCGACAGCGCCAGCGTCAAGCTCGGGCGCAAGCCGGCCGCCAAAGCCTCTGGGGCGCACAAGGGCGGGGACAAGCTCTACTGCGACATGGAGCGGGGCCTGACCCTGCGCCTGTCGGACGATGACGACGGCGCCGAGACGGTCGTCATGGGCGCTGCGGGGCGCATCGTGCACGACGTCGCCATGCTCGACGAGGACTCCGACAGCAATCTTTCGTCGCTGCTCGACGTGGAGATCGCTCTGCCAGCCGTCGACGCCGATGACGAGGACCTCGGCGAGGACGACGGGGCGAGCAGCTCAACCGGCGGCCCGAAGATCGTCTCCACCATCGTCACCGTCCAGAACGACAAGCTCTCCAACATCGACGCCCTGCTGGACGCCACCCATATGGCGACCCACGTCGAGCGGCCGACGAGCCAGGGCAAACAGGTCGAGGTGGCCAATGCCATCAGGCGTTGCCGGAGTGACGAGACCGAGCACCAGACTGCCCGCTCGCGGCTCGGGTGGCTCTACTACGAGCCCGAAGACGTCTGGGTCTACATGCATAATGGCGGCGCCATAGGCCCGGACAGCTCTTTCTTCGAGATAAGGGCCCGGATGCCTGGGCGCAGCGCCCACATCGACTTCGAGGACCCACACCAGTACCCCAGGCGTAAGGTCCTCAAGGGGATCAAGGCGTCTATCGACAACCTGCGCCTGCTGGCCGACCCGACGCCATGGTGGGCGCTACTCGGGGCCATCGGGCTAGCGCCCACCGGCCTACTGCCCAAGGCGTCCGTCTCCCTGCTCGGCGAGAAGTCGGCCGGCAAGTCGGGCCTCCTGCAAACAGCCACCTCATTCCTGTCGGAGAAGTTCAGTTACAAAGGCTCGCCCATGACGACAGCCGACGACACGTCGAACTACATCGACCTCGCCCTGGTCGGCCACAACCACTCCTTCGTCCTCATCGACGACTTCCACCCCGAGTACGACGAACGGGAGCGGGCCAGGCAGTCCAAGACAATCGACCTCGTGCTGCGGCGGGCGCACGGGTCACCGTCGAAGGGGCGCGCCCGTATCGTCAACTCGCAAGTCGTCCAGGGCAACGTCAACGAGTCACACCCTTTGGCGCTCATGAGCTTCGAGCAGCTCCCGTCTGTGCAGGACTCGGGGCTGGACAGGACGCTCGTGATCCCTGTGACCAGGGAGAGCACCTTCCTACCGGACTGCTTTACCAGCTTCACCCGCCCTGGCGACGACGGGCTGTTCCGTATGGCCTATGGGCGTTACCTCGTCGCTCTCGCCAGGCACTTCAAGTACGGGCCCAGCAACACCGAGAATATGCCAGCAATCCTGCACATGGAAAAGTGGCGTGGGGGCTACCAGGGGAGGGCCGACACCGAGAAGTACCTCGACCACCTGAGAGAGCACGACGACTCGGGGTACCTCGGCTGGTTGAAGGCCGAGGCCCCCAACGCCACCCCGCGCGCCCTCCGGGTGGCCGCCGGGCTGATGATCGGCCTCAAGCTGTGGATGAGCTACGCCCAAGAAATGGGCGTAATAGACATCGAGCAGAGGACATCGCTCCTTACCGAAGGGGGCGAGGCGATCAGGAGCGCCCTACGCCATCACACAATGTCCGCAATGGGCGAGAACCTTGCCCCAGCCCAGCGCGTGCTCGAAGCAATCCGCTCGGCGGTCGCCAGCGGCAAGGTGACGCTCAGCGCGCCTCGCGGGCCGATAGCCCGCATCGGCAAAATCACCGAGGTCGACCACGACGGCCAGAAGGTGAAAGTCGCCGCTCTCGACGTGCATGCTGTCATCCCTGGGGCCAACAAAGGTTGGGTGGAGGCCCTCAAACCTCTATCTCTCTCAGATTCGTCGTCCAAGCTGACGAGGCCGCTCAGGATTGGGCAAGCCCAAGTCCGCTGTCTCGTGATCCCCTACGAGGAGGCGGGTCTCTACGAACAGGACATCGAAGGTGACCTGTAAAGCTCGTAACGCAGCCGTCGTCGACGGGGTACGCAATGGGAGCAGGTGACTACACCGTGGACACCCTGTTCAAAGAGCCGGGCTGGTCGACATCAGCGCCCAGTGTGAGCTCAGTGGGCGCCGGCCACAGCGCTGACGACGACGACGACGACGACAAGGAGGCTCCTGTCGAGCCTAAGCAGCGGCCCCGAGCGAAGCCGAAGGCCGTCAAGCCGCCCCGCGAAACCGGGCTGGCTGCCGACCCGTCGCTCCCGCCTGATTGCCAAGCCGTGTCGCTCGGCCTGGCGGTCCTGCGCGAGGCGAAGGTGAGCACCTGGTGTGAGCTCGGGTCAGGGCTCGAGCGCTGGCCGTCGCACGTCGTCCTGACCGAGGAGCAGCTCTTGCTCCTACGGCAGCACTCGGGGCTCCTCGGGCTCATAGCGTGGCGCGACGGTAAGAAGCCAATGGTGACCCTGGCTATCTGCCCCGAGTGCCACCGCTTCGAGGCGACGACCGGGGCCTGGTGGCGCAAGTGCCAGCTGAAGCTGCACTGCCAAGGGGCGCCAGTCAAGGTCAGCCCAGCCAAGCGGGCCCCTATGGGAGGTGTGCCCCAGCGCCTGGAAGAGGCCAGCTCACCGCCAACCGAAAGCCGGGCGACCAACCACCGTGTGCTCGCGGCATAGATCCAGACATGAGGCGCTCGTCCCAGTCATGTTTGCTGCAGCGTCGCATGGTGAAAAAACAAGGTTGGGCGACATTAGTGCGAGGTTTTGCTTCCCAGGCCTACTCGCAACCAGAAAGGGGCCCCGATGACTGACACATTGACCCTCGTCGGTGACCTCGGGCGGGCCATCACCGCCCGCGACGACGCCACCCGGCGTATAGCCGAACTGCGACAAGAGATCCGCTCCTCGTGCGAACACCCCATCGTCGTAGAAAGCGACGGGCCGTCCTACTTTCCCCAGCGGGTGTGCATCAGTTGCGGCACGGGCGAGATCGCCAGCCTGGGCTCCTGGCGGTTCCTTGGCCATGTAGGCCAAGTCGTAAAGACCAAGGGCAGCGCTATGCCTGAGATCTCCAGCCCCAACGTGGAAGTGCAGTTCTTCTCGTGGTGCCGGGCCGGGCACCAGCTCCCGGTCCGGTTGCTCTCCTACGGCTGGTGCGGTGAGCACCTGCCGGCTGACATCAGGGCCCAGATCGCCCGGTACGACCGCGAGCGGGAGCGGCTGAACACCCCAGGTTGAACATCCCGGGGTGCACCTCGGTGCCGGGGCTTGTTGAGGCAAGGGGGTTTACCGAGACGGCCACCGGCCCAAACAAGGCGTTGGCCTACCTTTACGGCGGGTACCTGGCCCTGCCGGCATAGGTATACACATGAGCAAGAGCGCAGTCGCCCACCTGCACGTGCACACCACCCACTCCGTGCGCGACGGCCTGGCCCGCCTG
>DAHWQF010000269.1 GCA_027334785.1 Acidimicrobiaceae bacterium | reverse complement strand
CGGGAGCGGGAGAATCGCAGCGAGATCGTCCGTCAGGCTCTCACCGAGTACCTGGAGCGCCACTATCCTGACGACGTGGCGAGAGCGAGGGGGTCCGATGCCTGAAGCCTTTACCGCCCCACGCAGCGTGCAGTGCGAGGGGAAGCACACCTACCACCGCAAGCATGAGGCGAAGCTCGCCGCCAAGCGGACGATGGCGATGACCCACGGTCCAAAGCGCGGACGGATCGTCGTCTACCGCTGCCCGTGGTGCGGCTCCTTCCATCTCGGCCACCCGCCGAGCTATCCGAGAGTGCTTCCCTAACTCCGCTTCGGCGGCATCGTGACCATGACGGCCGCGGTCGGATCACGGCCGATGCACAACCAGGTAAAGCGGGAAGTCTCCTCCAATAGCCCGCGGACCTCGGCCTTCGGCCGGCCCAGGACCTCGGCCGTGCGATCCACCACTGTCGCATCCCTGGTCTGGGAGGCGAAGATCCAGGAGGGCTCGTGGAGAGCCGCCGTGAGCACCCTCTTCGGGACCTGGAAAGCCGACACGAAGGACAGGTGCCGAGAGCGTGCGGAGATGAGCCACTGTGTGGCATCGGTGCCGAGGCCCATCTGCACGAGGAGCTGGAGGTCGTCGACGTAGGCCGTCCAGTTCTCCATGCGGAACATGCCTTCGAGAGAGCGCTGGTAGGCCCCGACGAGCTTCGGCCAGTCCTGCCTGTATGTCGCGACGTTGGGGCCGAAGACGTAGTGGGAGGGTCGCCCGTGCCGCTCGTCCTGGGCGAGCATCGCTGTCATGCGCCGGTCGCCGGGCCAGTCCGCCAAGTGCTGAGCGTGCAGGCTGCGCAGGGTGTCGTCTATCCCCTTGGGGGCGAGGACTCCCACCCAACGGCGCAACTCCAGGATGCCGACCGCGAGCGTGGTCTTGCCGCCTCCGGTCGGAGTGACGATGGAGACGTGCTCACCGGGCAGCCAGTGCTGTGTGAACCAGACCGAGAATGTGTCCCAGTCGAGCGCGACGACGCGCACACGCTGGGCCACGGCTCAGCTCACCGGAGGCTGCTGAGGATTGAAGGGAGAGGGTGGAGTGACAGGGGGGGCCACCGTGGGCTCCGGGGTTGCCGCATCGACCTTGGCATGGAGAACGTCGCGGCGTCCTTCCGAAGAGACGGGCAGCTCGTCGACGATCTCGTGGAGCACGCTACGCAGGGACATTCTCTACCTCCTCGTCTGGTGTTGCCTGGGCCTTCATGCGCAGCGGCTCGAAGACTTCGGCAAGCAGCTCGTCGATCATACTGTCAGCCGTCATGCCGTCGGGAGCTGTGGGGTACGCCTCCCGGAACGCCGTCTCGATCTCGGCGTCTTCGATCTTCTTCTGCTTTGCCGCCTTCAGCATGTAGGGAGCAGCCGAGCGGATGGCTCGCCGAAGCTCGGGCATGAGCGTCTGCGCGAGCTGCGGCTTGCCTTCGATGACGAACGCGAGCATCGGAGGTCCCATCACCGCGCCCAGAGCTGCATACCTCGCGTAGTTGCGGGCGAGAGGCTGCACGGCTACCCGATCGATGAAGCTCCCCGCCAGCGCCTCGTCGAGGACTCGGCCTCCCCAGGGTGCCTGCCAGGCGAGCATCCGGGCCGTGCAGGGTCGCCACGAGCCGATCAACTGAGCCCCCTGCTCGAAGGGCATCGCCAGGACCTCTGCGCCCGAAACTCGCTTGCCGACACGCTTCGGGGGTTTCACGGGACGCTCCGGCCGGAGTTCCTTCTTCCCTCCCCCGCCGAGAAGCCTGCCGAGCAGACCCCTCTTCGGCGGCTCTACGGGGTCCCCCTCAACAGGAGGGGCGGCAGCCGGAGACCAGTCGGGGTGCTTGTAGTGCAGGTGAGAGGCCCGGCCCCCCGGAGAGCCGAAGGTCTCCTCGCAAACTGGGCAGCGCAGGTCGGGAACGTCGGAGTCTGTAGCCATCACGACCAGCGTATCCAGAATCGGAGGGCAACCCTGGCGAGATGCCAGCTCACCTTGGACGCCAGGACGAGTGCGAGGATCAGGCCGGCCACGCCGTACTTCTGCAGCCAGCGGATCACTTCGGACCCCACAGGATCTCGCTCAGGGTCCGTCGGGCACGAGGAGGGGCTTCGACAGGGGCGCTCGCAGGAGAAGGCTCGGGAGTCGCGGGCTCCGGTTGAGTCTGCCGCTTCGCCTGGCGCTTGGCAGCAAGCTCGGCCTGGGCTTTCTTCATCTCTCCCGCAGCGAATGCCTGGATATCTCGAGCGGTCCAGGTGCGGGGAGCATCCTCGTCGGTCTCGGCGGAGTCGACAACCTTCGCCTTGCCGGAGTCGAGCAGACTCCCGAGAGCATTCCCGATCTCCCGGCGCACTACGTCGACCAAGCTCTCGCCCCCCTCCCCCTCAGAGGGCGGTTGAGGGTCGGCGGGAGGGTCGGTCTTGGTCGTGCGAACAGTCGCCATCAGTCTGCCTCCAGGTGCCAAGTCTCAGGCAGCGGCATCGTACACCCAAGCTCGGCCCGGCGGCGAACGATGGCTGCCCGGAGCGTCGCACGCTTGTCGGCAGGAGCCCGACCGTAGGCCCGAATGGCGTTCTCCACGTCCTTGCACGTCGCCATCGGGTAGGAGGTGCCGTAGGCGGTGTCGCCCTCGGCTTCCAGGTGCTCACGCTGAGCTTCGGAGTAGTCCACCGCGTCCATGCTATCTGCGGGCTATGGTGTCGGTGTGGACCGCCGTCGAACCGTGATCATGTACGCCTGCGCGATCGGCCTCGTCGGGGCCTACCTCTGGCTACAGAGCCCGAGGGGACGAGATGCCGTGCTCGGTGTCGTCCGGCGTCTCCGGGACTGCCAGGGGTGCAAGCGACGCCGGGAGGCGGTCCAGCGGGTGATCCACGAGGCGGAGCGAGCCGTCGGATGGCAGACCAGTGACGAGTGAGGTCACTCCCCTCTCGCGTACCCCGGCCTCCCGAGCCATCGGGGAGGTCCTGGACCTCTTCCACGACCGCTCCTACCTGAAGCTTCTCAGCAAGTCGATCAGCACCGGAGCGGCGGTCGGGATCATCGCCCGGCGGGTTCCGGCCATCGCCCTCCCCGTCGCCCTCCTGGGTGGCATGTACGTCGGCTTGGAGATGGCACGCTGGATCACCGAGCAGCACGAGCAGCACGAGATAGGCCCCTACATCGACACCGAGAGCCTGGAGCAGGAACATGGGCAGCCGGAAGTCGAATGAGGACCGGGAGGGGTTCCGTCGTGGGCTCTACCTGGGCATGTTGTTGGTCTCGGGGGACCCTCGCCTAGTCGAAATAGGACGTCGTATCTTGGAGACGAGGAACGTGGAGGTGACCGATGAACGATCCACAGTCAAATGAGCTGGAACTGCTCCAGGCACAGTGGGAGCAGGCGGTCAGAGACAACGCCAAGCGCTACGAGGCCCTCTCCCGCCAGGGGGTGCAGATAGATACAGCCTCGGTGATCCTCATGACCTGGCTGGAGCACGTCCTTCGGGCGGTAGCCGGCGAGGAAGGGGTGCTGCGGGCACGTCTGGAGACCCAGCAGCGCATCGCATTCGCCCTCGACAACGCCGCCGCACAGGTCTCACGGGCGAAGCTGCTCGCACCGATGCCGGGGAGCAACAGCCGTGGACATTGAGGTATCTGCCCAGATCGGCCTTCAGGCGAGCATCGACGGGCTCGCCGAACAGATGCGCAAGGCCAACGACAGGGCACAGAACGCCCTCGACCACGCCCCCTCGTGGGTCCAGGTCCGCGGGCAGGGGACGACCTCTGCCGCCGGGGTGACCGTGTTCTCCTGCGGGGGGCCGTCCATCGGCCGCGTCTGGCAGATGCGCTCGCTCGCAGTCGGAGGAACAGGGCTCGCGAAGGGGACCGTCCGCATCTACGTTGCGGCGACCCAACCCTCGTCCTCGTCCATCCAGATCGTGGGTGCACGGACAACGACGACATTCGCCACGGCCCCGCTACGCACCAACCTCTACAGTACGGGCCAGCTCATGCTCGCAGCCCGCGAGCAGCTATGGGTGGTGGTCGTGACAGCGACCCCCACAAAGGTCGTCTCGGTCGACGGCATGGCCGAGGACTTCGACTTCGCGGCCTACCGCGGGGTGTGGGCGCTGTGACCTGGCAGCCCTCCGGCGGCGGCGATGGTGCTCCGAGCGGTCCCGCCGGCGGTGACCTGAGCGGCACATACCCCAATCCCGACGTCGCAAAGGTTCCTAGTGCTGCACTAGTAGCGGGAATAGGTGTAACCCTGACGACAACACTTGGCAAAGCAAAGATCAGCTCTAGCGGAGCTAGCGGACTCATCACCGCCGAAACGTCTTCGACAGGTGTGGCGTTGATCAACGGGACGCAGACCATCCTCACTGTCACCGCACCGAATGACGGAACAGTACATGTCATTCTTGCAGCAGTATCCTTAAAAGACGTAACTGCTACACTCACGGGAGGCGAGATTGAATTCAAGTGGACCGATAGCGTAGGCATCAATCGTGGACTTTCTATAGCAGGAACGGCCGTAGGAAAATATTCACAGTCTGTAGTAGCTATTGAAACAGCCGTCACACTAGAACCCGGCACCACCGTCACGCTCACGCAAACCACCGCCATGACCGCCGGTGCAGCCAAGGTCTATGGAAAGATCGTGATCTTATGAGCATGAAACGGCCTACGGATGGAGTGTGGGCGCTGTGACCTGGCAGCCTTCCGGCGTCACCCCGTCGACCGAGCTGGAGGTGAAGTCCCTCGGCGTCGGGACGCAGGCCCCGGCGACAAAAGGCGTCATCACCTTCGTTGCGCGGACAACGACACCCACATACGACACTTCCGCGACGATCACAAAGAACGCGAACGGACTCTATTTCCGCATCAACACGCCGACAGGGAAGACCCCCGGTTCGACGATCTTCCGTCCCTACAGCGGATCCAACAGCGCATACCAGATCGTCATGGGGGAGGGACTCACCGTCAATGGTGCGACAGGTGTCGCCGGGACAATCTCGGCGTCGGGCCGCATCGGGACCAAGTACGGCTATCTGACGAGAACAGCGGTCGCGACATCGATCACGCTCGTCTCAGGCACGGCACATCAGGTCGATACGTTGCAAGACCGCACCGTGCACATCCTGCTGGAGGCGGCAACCGTCGCCGGGACCGCCAAGATCACGATGGGGCCGGCCGCGGCAGGGACGACACACGTCGTCGCAACAGGGCTGAAGCTCTTGGCCGGGAGCAGCCAGCTCGTCACGGTGCGCCTACCCGTGAGTTGGTACATCGTCGTCACCGTCACGACAGCAACCATCG
>DAHWQF010000268.1 GCA_027334785.1 Acidimicrobiaceae bacterium | reverse complement strand
CTGGGCCCGTTCGAGGAGGATGTCTTTTCCGACTGGGAAGCCGGCGCTTAGGAAGGTCACGGGGAGCCTGGACGTGGTTCGCGTAGGGGTCTTCGGGGCGGGCGGCCGCATGGGGACCACGGTGCAGGCTGCCGTCGCGGCCGACCCCGACCTCGAACTGGTGGCGGCCGTCGACCCGGCGCACGCCGGCGAGGTCGCCCTGACGAGCGGGGTCGTCGTAGCTGAGAGCCCAGAGGCCATGGCCGCCGCCGGCGTGGAGGTGGCCGTCGACTTCACGGTGGCGGAGGCCGCTTTGTCCAATGCGGCCTGGTGCGCCCACCACGGGGTGCACGCGGTCATAGGCACGACGGGCTTTGGCGAAGAAATGCTGGCGGACCTGCGGGCGCTCTTCGAGGCGAGTAGCGCTAACTGCGTGGTGGCGCCCAATTTTGCCATCGGGGCCGTGCTCATGATGCGCTTGGCCGAACTGGCGGCCCCTTGGTTCGATGGTGTCGAAGTGGTGGAGCTCCACCACGACGGCAAGCTGGACGCGCCCTCCGGCACCGCGCTTTCCACCGCCCGGCTGGTGGCGGTCGCCAGGGCCGCCGCCCGGACGGCGGCTGGTGGCCGGCAAGCCGCCGCTCGGGGGCAAGCCGACCCGGAGGGGCAAGCGGCCGCGGACGGGCAAGCGGCCGCGGACGGGCAAGCCGACGCGGAGGGGCAAGCGGCCGCGGACGGGCAAGCCGACGCGGACGGGCAAGCCGTGGGGGCTCGGGCCGGGGGCGCCGGCGACTCGAACCCGGCCCGGGGCCTCGAGGCCGCTCCGGGAGTGCGCGTGCACTCGGTGCGGCTCCGGGGGCTTGTCTCGCACCAGGAGGTGCTCCTCGGCAACGCCGGCGAGGTCCTTACGATCCGCCACGACTCGTTCGACCGGAGCTCGTTCATGCCCGGCGTGCTCCTCGCCGTGAAGCAGGTACCACAGCGGCGTGGCGTCACCTTGGGCCTCGCCGCCCTGCTCGGCTTGTGACGCGGCGCATCCCCTCCTCTGTCGCCCGCCCGGCTACGCTGGCGGGCAGTGGCAGGCGCCGGCAAGCTCGTTAGGGCCAACAAAGGGAGGAAGGCAGTCGGTGCCAGTGTCTAGGTGGGGTTCGGTCATCTGCGCAATGGTCACGCCGTTTGGGCCGGGCGGCGAGCTCGACTTGGACGGTGCCGCCCGCTTGGCGCGCTGGCTCGTGGACAACGGCAACGACGGCCTCGTCGTGGCCGCCACCACGGGGGAGGGCGCAACCCTGAGCGATGCCGAAAAAGTCGAGCTCTGGCGGGCGGTACGCGAGGCGGTCAGCGTCCCGGTGATCGCCGGCACGGGCACATCCAGCACGGCCCACACGATCGAGCTCACCCAGGCGGCCGCCGAGGCCGGGGCTGACGCGGCGCTGGTCGTGACGCCCTACTACAACCGGCCTTCGCAGGCCGGCATCGAGGCTCATTTCCGGGCCGTGGCCGAGGCGAGCCACATCCCCCTCATCGCCTACGACATCCCCAAGCGCACGGGCCGGGAGATCGCTCCCGCCACCTTGGCGCGCCTGGCCGGTGATGGGGTGATTGCCGGGCTCAAGGACGCAGCCGGCCAGCCTCCAGCCACTGCCGGCCTGATAGCCGGGGCGCCGGCGGGCTTCAAGGTCTGGAGCGGGGAGGACGCCCTCACGCTCCCGCTGCTCGCCGTGGGTGCAATGGGTGTGATAAGTGTCGCCTCCCACTGGGCGGGGCCGGAGCTCGCCGAGATGGTGGCCAGGTGGCAAAAAGGTGACAACGCGGGAGCGGCCGAGGTCAACCAGCGCCTAAGGGAGTCCTACGAGTTTGAGGCGAGCGACGCCGCCCCCAACCCCGTGCCGACAAAGGCCATGCTACGAGCGCTCGGCCTGCCCGCCGGCGAGTGCCGGCTGCCCATGGGCCCGACGCCCGCCGGCCTCGAGCAAAGGGCTGAGCAGGTCTGGGCCAACCTGCGCCAGTGCCCCTTCACTCGGGCGGTGTAGTTGCCTCCAGCTGCGGACGCGTCCCCCGTACGCATAGCCTTCCTCGGCGGCCTCGGCGAGATCGGGCGCAACTGCGCCTGGTTCGAGACGGACGGCCAGGCGGTGCTGGTCGATTGCGGGCTCATGTTCCCCGATCCAGAGATGCCTGGGGTAGATCTCGTCCTGCCGGATTTCAGCTACATAATCGAAAACGCCGACCGCCTGGTGGCCTGCGTGCTCACCCACGGCCACGAGGACCACTGCGGTGCGCTCGCCTACCTTCTGGCCGAGGTCAGCTTCCCCATTTACGGATCGGAGCTCTCGCTCGGCCTCGCCCGCAACCGTATCGAGGAAGCCGGGCTTTTGTCGCGCACCGAATTGATCCCGGTCGCCGACGGGGAAAGGAGGAAAATAGGGCCGTTCGACATCGAGTTCATACCGGTGACGCACTCGGTCCCGGAGGGCTTTGCCCTCGCTTTCCATACCCCCCACGGGGTTATCCTCCATTCCGGCGATTTCAAGCTCGACTTGACCCCCGTGGACGGCCGGCGCACCGACCTGGCCCGTATCGGTGCACTGGCCTCGGACGGTGGAACGGCGCTCTTGCTTTCCGATTCGACCAATGCCGAAGAGGAAGGTTACGCGCCTTCGGAAAAGTCGGTCGGCCAGGTCCTCTCGGACCTGTTCGCCGCGCACCGGGACAAGCGGGTGATAGCGGCCTGTTTTGCGAGCCACGTCCATCGAGTTCAGCAGATCGCGGACGCGGCGCTCTCCTGTGACCGCTACGTGGCCACGCTCGGCCGCTCCATGGGGCGCAACGTGGCTTATGCGCGCAGCCTCGGGCTCCTCGACATCCCCGAAGACCGTCTCGTCGACATCGAAAAGACGACCGATTTGCCGCCCGAAAAAATCTGCATTATTTGCACCGGTTCCCAGGGGGAGCCCATGTCGGCCTTGTCATTGATGGCAGCGGGGGACAACAAGTGGGTCGAGGTCGGCGAGAGCGACCTCGTCGTGCTCTCCGCCCACCCCATCCCAGGCAACGAGACCAACGTGGGCAAGGTGATCGACGGGCTCTGCCGGCGGGGCGCCGAGGTGGTCCACTCCGGGCTCGCCCCGGTGCACGCCTCGGGCCACGCCATGCGCGACGAGCTCAGGCTCTTGATGTCCGTCGCCCAGCCCCGTGCCTTCATACCGGTGCACGGCGAGTACCGCCACCTCGTGCACCACGCGCGCCTGGCGGTCGAGATGGGTGTGCCAGCTGAGTCGGTGCTGCTCGCGGAGGATGGCGACGTGGTGGAGCTCGGGCCGAGGGGGGTGGGGTTCGCCGGCGAGGTCCCGGCTGGGTACCTGTACGTGGACGGGATCGTCGGCGACGTGGGCGCCGGGGTACTGCGGGACCGGCGGGTGCTGTCCGAGGAAGGGCTCATCGTGGTCATCGTGACGGTCGACTCCCAAAGTGGTGCCGTGCTGACTGGCCCCGAGATCATCACCCGGGGCTGGGTCTACGCACCCGAGGCGGAGAAGCTCCTGGACGAGGCCAGAGAGGTGGTGCTGGCCGCCCTGGAGGAGCACCAGCCCGGAGAAGCGCCGGCCGATTACGAGACGCTCCGTCGCCGTGCGCGCTCCGCGCTCGGGCGCTTCGTGCAAGAGCGCACCCGGCGCCGGCCCATGATCGTGCCGGTAGTGATGGAGGTCTGAACGCCAGTTCCGCTGTTGTAGCTGGGGCTGGTGTTAGTTTTGAGGCTGTTGTGGCAACCAAGGCTCGGGTCGTCGCGCCCGCTCGTCGGGGGAGGGGGGCATCTCGGGAGCGAGCGCGCCCGGAGCACCCTCGGTGGCACGAGGGCCTGGTCGCTCTGGTCGAAGAGCAGTCCGACGAGATCTGGGGCCTGGCCTGGGTGTTGGTGGGCGCACTCGTCGCCCTGGGCACGTACGCCCAGCTCGCGGGGCCGGTGGGCCGCGGCTTGCGGGAAGGGGCGGCCGACCTGTTCGGCTTGTCCCGTTACGTGGTCCCAGCCGGCTTCCTCGCTCTGGGCGGCTACCTGCTCTCGCGTCGCGCCCGGCCCCAACCGGCCCGGGTGGCGGTGGGCCTCGGCCTCGCCCTGGTTTCGCTCTCCGGCCTGATCGCTGATGCCGGTGCGACGCCGAGCGTGCAGCAGTCCCTGCGGGCCATGCGCGGGGCCGGGGGCCTGGCCGGCATGCTCGTCACGGTCCCGCTGCGGGCCGGCCTCGGGGCCTGGGGGGCAGGCCTGGTGTTGGCCGCGGCCCTTTTGGTGGCTCTGCTGGTGACGACTGCGACCCCGGTGCGGGCAGTCGGCCACGGGCTGCGGGGCGCGGGGCGCCTCGGCTGGCGTGGCGCCCGCTTCGCCCTAGGCACCACCTGGCGCCTGGTGCGGGCGGGGAGTGGTGCCGGTGCCGACGCCAGCATCGACTGGGAAGACGAGGCTACGGGCTGGGCCGGCGAAGCGCTAGACGACGAGGAGCCCTGGGCTCCTGGTGAGGTGCCAGCCCCGGGAGCGGCGGGCGAGTTCGGTTGGCCGGCGCTCGCCGGCGAAGAGCCGGAGGAGCGTGACCGGCGCCACGAGGGCGACGGGCGAGGCGGGCGCCAGGGGCGTGACGGGCGCCAGCGTGACGGGCGCCAGGGCGGGAACCAGGGCGGGAAAAGGTCGGCCAAGGGGCGCTCGGTGGGTGAGGCGGAGGCCGAGGCGCGGGCTGGGAGCGGGCCTGGGGTGCCGCTCCTGGCCGCGGAGCCGCTCCCGATCGGCGGTCTGGCCAGTGCCGGCAAGGGCGAGCAGCTCGCGATCGACCTCGGCCTCACCCCCCAGGTCAGGCCACCCTGGCGGCTCCCGCCCATATCGCTCTTGAAGCGCTCCAAAGCGGCGGCGGTGGACCGCCACCAAGTGGAGGTGCTCGGCCAGACCCTGCAAGGCGCGCTCGCTGCGCTCGGCGTGGAAACACGGCTGGTGGGGGCGACGGTAGGCCCGAGCGTGACCCGTTACGAGCTCGAACTCGGCCCCGGGGTCAAGGTCCAACGGGTGACCGCTCTCCATCGCGACATCGCCTACGCCATGGCCGCCACGGAGGTGCGCATACTTGCGCCTATACCCGGCCGTTCGGCCATCGGGGTGGAGGTGCCCAACCGCCAGCGCCAGACCGTGACGCTAGGTGACGTCCTCTCCTCGGGGGAGGCTGCCGCGGCCCGCCACCCCCTGGAAGTGGCCGCAGGCCGCGACATAGCGGGGCGCCCGGTGCTCGTCAACCTGGCCGAAATGCCCCACATCCTGATCGCGGGCGCGACCGGTTCGGGCAAGTCGTCGTGCCTCAACGCCAT
>DAHWQF010000267.1 GCA_027334785.1 Acidimicrobiaceae bacterium | reverse complement strand
CGTCCGGGGCAGCCAGTGCCGACGGCGCCGCGGGGCCGGCGAGGCGTCGGCCGTGCTCATCGCTACATTGTCGCGCCGGCTCCACGCTCGACCGGCGCTGCCGACCGCCCTACGAGGTCAGCGGTGCAGCGCCGTGCCCAACGAGTCAGCCAGGGCCCTGAACGCCCTGCCCCTATGGGACAGCCCGTGCTTGGCCCCGGGAGTGGCTTCCTCGATCTCGCCGAAGGTCCGGCCGTCGCCCTCGTCCGGTACGAACACCGGGTCGTAACCGAAACCACCGGCACCCCTCCGCTCGGGGGCGACCCAGCCTTCCACAACACCCTCGGCCATCCGTTCCCCACCGCCCGGCCACAGGGCCACGGCCACGGTCACAAAGCGGGCGTGGCGTTGGGCCGGGGTGACGAGGCCCCTGGCCTGCAGTTCGGCAAGAAGGCGGTCGACGTTGGCCTCGTCGTCGGCAGGCTCGCCGGCGTAGCGGGCCGAACGCACCCCCGGCGCCCCTCCCAGCGCTCCCACCTCGATCCCGGTGTCCTCGGCGATCGTAGGGAGGCCGGTCGCCTCCATGAGGGCAGCCGCCTTGCGGCGGGCATTCCCGGCGAGGGTCTCCTCGGTCTCTTCCACCTCCGGAACCTGCTCGGGCCGGTCGAGCAGTTCGATGTCGACGCCGGCGGCCGAAAAGATCTCGCGGATCTCGCGCGCTTTGTTGGGGTTGGTCGTCGCGAGCACGTAACGGCGCGGCACGCTCGCCCCGTCCGCGCTCAGGCCTGGCCCCCTGTGGGGTCCACCCTCACGCCGTGCTCGGGCGGCGGGGTAGCCACGACTTGGCCCTGAACGGACAGGAGGGAGTTGATCCCGTCGCTCGCCAGGGCGAGCATCTGGTCGAGCTCTGAACGGGAAAAGGGGGCGCCCTCAGCTGTGCCCTGCAGCTCCACCAGATGGCCTGAGGTGGTCATGACCACGTTCATGTCCACCTCGGCCACCGAGTCCTCGACATAGGCGAGGTCGAGCATGGGCGAGCCTTCCACCATGCCCACCGAAACAGCTGCGCAGCCCTGCTTCACTGGGTGGGCGGCCAACCGGCCTGCCGCGACCATGCGGCTGCAGGCGTCGTGGAGCGCGACCCAAGCCCCCACGATGCTCGCCGTCCTCGTCCCGCCGTCGGCTTGGAGCACGTCACAGTCGAGTGTCACCTGCCGTTCGCCGAGCGCGACCATGTCGGTCACCGCCCGCAGGCTCCTGCCGATCAGCCGCTGTATTTCCTGGGTACGGCCCGACTGGCGGCCACGGGTGGCTTCGCGCTCGACGCGCTCGGGCGACGAACCCGGCAGCATCGAGTACTCGGCGGTCACCCAGCCCTTGCCGCTCCCTCTCATCCAGCGAGGGGTGTCCTCTAAGAAAGAGGCCGTGCACAGCACGGCGGTCCGGCCCATGCGCACCAGCACCGAACCAGCTGCGAACTCGGTGAAGTCGCGCTCCAGCACCACCGGCCTGAGCTCGTCCCTCCGGCGCCCGTCGGCTCGCGTCATACCTGCCATGTCTTACCTACGGCAGCAACGTCCACCGGCCCGCCAAAGGCCTCCTCGGCCTCCCGGCGAGCCGCGGACTTGTCCACCGGAGGGGCAATGTGGGTCAGCACGAGGCGCTCCGCGCCGGCCGCGGCGGCGGCTGCCCCGGCCTGGCGGGCAGACAGGTGCTGCACGAGCCCCTCGTTGCGGGTCGCGAGCGACGCCTCCACCAGCGCGAGCGTCAAGCCGTCGCCAAGTTCGGAGAAGTCCCAAGCCGGGCCGGTGTCGGCCGAGTAGCCAAGAGCACGGCCGTCCATTTGGGCCCGGGCGGCCAGCGTCTCCACGGGGTGGTCGGTGCGCTTCCAAGTCCATTGGACCGGGCCTAGTTGGGCGCTCGCACCATCGGAGATCACCCGCCAGTCAAAGGTGCCGTCGAAGTGCTCGTCCCGCATCACGTGCTGCAGTTCCTCGGGCGCGTACAAGGGGAAGTCCCGCCGCTCGAGGAAATAGCGGAGCGCAACGTAGAGGCTCTCCAGGTCGCTCCTGTGGTCGGCGTGGCAGTGGCTGATCACAGCGGCATCCAGACGCTCGAGGGGCACGTGCAGCTGCAGGTTGGCGAGCGTACCCGGGCCAGCCTCGAGCCAGGTGCAGTAACCCCCAGCCTTCACCAGGTACCCACTGCCGGCACCCCCCGGGCCAGGGTAGCTGCCGTCCGAACCGAGGACGGTGAGGGAAAACTCCGTAGTGCCTTGGTCTCCTGGGGTTAGCACGACCCGGAGCCTAGTAGTACCGTCTCGAGGAACGGTTCGCCCCGCCGCCGTCCTGGCAAGGTCTCCCAGCCGACCGGCGCCGGTTCAGAAGTAGAGCTCGTGGCCGGCGCGCTCGACCACTTCGTCGAGGTCGCCGCTCCACACGTCAGTGGAGAGGTACTTCCAGCCGCCGTCGGGCAGGAGGGCAACGATCGTGCCGGACTCCATCTGGCGGGCGACACGGGCAGCCGCCACGCCGGCCATGGCCGCCCCCGTAGAAAGCCCGGCGAAAATGCCGGAGGACGTGAGCCGGCGGGCCCACTCGATGCTCTCCCGGGGCCCGACGACCCTGCTCCGGTCGAGCAGGCTGTAGCCGTCGTTGTCGATGAACACCGGGGGCACGAAGCCCTCGTCGAGGCTCTTCAGGCCCTCCACGTTCTCGCCGGCGGGCGGCTGAACGGCCCAGATCGACACCGCCGGGTTGCGCTCCTTCAGGAAACGCCCGACGCCGATGATCGTGCCGGCGGTCCCGAGGCCGGCCACGAAGTGGGTGACCTCTGGGCAGTCCCGCCAGATCTCGGGGCCAGTGCCCTCGTAGTGGGCCTTGGGGTTGGCCGGGTTGCCGTACTGGAAAGAGAACCACCAGTCGGGGTGCTCGCCGGCCAGCGCCTGCGCGCGCCGCATCGCCCCGTTGGAGCCCTCCGCGGCGGGCGAGCAGATGATCTCGGCCCCGAAGGCGAGGAGGAGCTTGACCCGCTCGGCCGAGACGTTCTCGGGTACGACGGCGGTGAAGGGGTAGCCCTTCACCTTGGCGATCATGGCCAGGCCCGCAGCCGTGTTGCCGCTCGAGGACTCGAGGATGCGCTGGCCGGGGTGAAGGCTGCCATCTTTCTCCGCCTCTTCGATCATGTACTTGGCGGCCCGGTCCTTGACGGAGCCGGCCGGGTTGACGCCCTCCAGCTTGACCAGCACCCGGACGCGCTGGTTGGGCAACAACTCAGTGATGTCGACGAGGGGCGTGTTGCCGATCGTGTCGAGGACGCTGTCGTAGCGGGCCAAAGCGGTTGCGTCCCTAACCGCCGGCGACAGCCGGCATGAGCGTCACGGTGTCCGCCGCCCCCACCTTCGCGTCGAGGCGGCCGAGGTAGCGCACGTCGTCGTCGTTCAAGAAGACGTTGAGGTGCCTGTGCATGTCCCCTTCGGGTGTGAAAAGCGACTCGGAGAGGCCCGGGTACTGGCGGACCAGGTCCTGGAACACTTCCCGAAGCGTGTCGCCCTCGACCTTCACGACAGCCTCACCGCTCGCCAATGGGCGCAACACGGTGGGTAGACGAACTTCTACTGGCACAGCAGCTCCTGGTCGGTCCTGGTTATCTTCGTCGCAGCCACCCCCGCCGGCAGACCACCGCGCCGGCCGAGGTAAACCCGACTTGTCCGATCACTATTGTAGGCAAAGGCCCGTCCTAACGGGTCGGGCGCCGGTGCCTGCCCGCTACCCCGGGTGGGCGTGCCTGCTCTCGGCTACCAGTTCAGCTCGCTGGCAGGGAGCCCTCGCGTGAGGACCGGCTCCTCCATCACCTGCCCGCCGACAATCCGGTAGCTGCGCAGCACAGGCTCGGTGTCACTGAGGGACACCACCACGTAGTGCCACAGCGGGTCCGGGGCCGCCGCTATGTCGGTAGGCGAGGGGTAGGCCGGGCTGTGGGTGTGGGAGTGCCACACGCCGATCAGGCTCCACCCCGCCCGTTCGGCCGCACGGTCAGCGCGCAGCAAGTCCTTCGGCTCCACGGTGTAAAGGCGCGCCGAAAGGGCAGTGTTGGCGGCAGGGTAGACCTCGCGCACCTCGGCCACGGTGAGGTCCTCATGGCGCCGGCGCTCTCCATTAGCACCAAGCCACCCGGCTCCAACCTCGGCGGCTCTCGCCTCGCCGGCCTCGATGGGTCCCGGCCCCACGCCGGTGGGTCTGGCCGCGCCTGCCCCCTCGCTGCCGGCCCGCTCGCTGCCGGCCCGCTCGCTGCCGGCCCCCTCGCTGCCGGCCCCCTCGCTGCCGGCCCCCTCGCTGCAGGCCCCGATGGCTCCCGGCCCCACGCCTCCGGGCGTTTCGACGCCGGCGAGCAGCCCACAGGCTTCCAGGGGCAGCCCGTCGAGGCAGTGGGCGACCACCCGTTCCCATAGAACCTTGGGCAGCACAAGCACGGCCACGAAACTACCTTTGAATGACCCTATGGCTGCCAAGGCGAACCCCCCACGCTCCGTGGTGATCAATAACCGCCGAGCGCGTCACGACTACGACGTGCTCGGCACCTACGAAGCGGGGATCGTCCTTGTGGGGAGCGAGGTCAAGTCGTTCCGGGAGGGTAAGGTCAACCTGCGTGACGCGTTCGCGAGGATCCAGGACGGCGAGGCCTGGCTACACGGGATGCACGTCTCGCCTTACTTACATGCCGGCGCCTTCGGGACTGTCGACCCAGACCGCTCTCGCAAGCTGCTGCTCCACCGCCGAGAAATCAACGAACTGGCGCGCGAGACCGAGCAGGGCCCCCTCACCATCGTCCCCCTCTCCGCTTACTTCAAGGACGGTCGGGCCAAGGTCGAGTTGGCCCTTGCCCGTGGGCGCAAGGCCTACGACAAGCGCCGGGCCATTGCCGAGCGCGAGGCGGAGCTTGAGGCTCGACGGGCGATGAACGCCCGCCGGCGCTGAGGTCCGGCCATGGGCGATGGGCGATGGGCGATGGCCGTCAGCCGGTTATGCCGCCCGCCGGTTATGAGTTGTAGGTCACAGAGTGAACTTTCACGCTACACACAGGCGGCTCCCAGGGAACAGGACTTAGCCTGATGGTGTTGAACCTGTAGAGGCGATGACATCGAAAGGACACAGGCCATGCAGGACAGCCTGAAGCTGGGTCGCCTTGGCGGTGTAGAGGTAGGGGCCAACTGGAGCATCCTCTTGCTCGTGGCCCTGGTGGCGTATGCGCTCGCTTCGTCCAGCCTGCCGGCGGGTGCCCCCGGCTACCCGCGCTATGCGTACTGGGCAGCGGGCTTGGCTGCCGCTGTCGCCTTGCTGGTAGGGGTGTTGCTGCAC
>DAHWQF010000266.1 GCA_027334785.1 Acidimicrobiaceae bacterium | reverse complement strand
GGCACGCAATAGGCACGACAGCTAACTCGTCGATCTCCCGCTTCCCGGCGTACCGCCTCTGACCTACTATTTTTTGGAGGGTCAGCGACAAAACGCAATTGAGCAGCCAGTCCGGTGCTGCTCCGAGGTCGCTTCCCCAGCTTTAGCCCGCTCTTCTCCCACCGCCCCGTCTGGCCCGGCGGGCGTCGGGGGGTGGGGGTGGCGGCACCGGCCAGCCCTCGGCCTCGGCCATGGCCGCAGCCCCGAGCTGTTCGAGCTCGGCCACTAGCTCGTGGAGGCGCCTCGTGTTGTCCGCCCAGGCCCGGTAGCGGGAGAACTGCTCCTCGGAGAGCACCTTGGAGACGGTCTTGCCCCCGACCTTCCTCGTCCAGGCGAGGTAGGGGCCATGGCGGGCCGAGGGGTCGTCGTGGCAGTGGCACCCGGGGGTGTTGCAGGTGCGGGTGTGGCTGACGAGGCTGCCCGGCAGGCAGGGCCCGATCTTGGAGAGCTCGGCCAGGACCTCGCGCCGTCGTCTGGTTGGTCCGTCCATCTCCGCCTCCAAAGAGGGCATCCACCATCCTAGTACTACGAGTAGGCATACTCGTAGTACATGGAGGAGCCTACGGGCTTGCGTTACGGCTACGTCGTGGCCGCCTTCGGGCGCTTCTGCGAGGCCGAGGGGCTCGGTGCCGGCCGCGTCGGCCATGGGCTCGTCGAGGCCTTCGTCACCCTCGGCCTGCCCGGGCGGGCGCCCTCCACCAAGGGCACCTACCGCTCCGTGCTGCGCCACGACGTCGCCGCCAAAGCACCGAGGCAGGCCCCAGGCTTCGCCCCCTCGCCGGCTGCCCGCCCCTACAGTGCCCAGGAGCTAGCAGAGCTCTTCTCGGTCGCGGCCTCCCAGAAGAGCACCTGGTGGCGGTCCTCCGCCCTTTCGTTCCTGGCCCTTTGCACCGGTGCCGGCCTCCGCCCAGCAGAGCTCGTCTCTGTCACCGGGGCCCATGTCAGCACCAGGGGAGGCGCCCTGGCCGTCACTGCCGGCGACGGGCGCGTCGTCCCGGCCGGCGGCACCTGTGCAGAGGTCCTCGCCAGGCAAGCCGACCGGGCCGGCACGGGCTACCTTTTCTGCCCCGGTGACGCGAAGAGGTCTTACAAGAACTTCGTCAACAACTTCTGCTACAAGCTGACAGCGGGCCCCTCGGCGCCGCGCTTTTCTTCCGGGCGGGCGCGCTCGACTTTCATCTGCTCTCACCTGGCTGCCGGCACACCGCTTGGCGAACTGCTCTACATAGCGGGCATCTCCGAGGTCGAGCCGCTGCTCCGCTATTGCCGCCACGTGCCCGGGGCGCCCGGCTCCAAAGCCGAGCTCGGGCGGAGGCTCCGCCAGGGGTGAGCGGGGGCCGTGCCGTCCCGGCCTTCACCTCGGCCACGACCGACGAGGCCATTTCTTTCTGCGTGGGCGTCATCGACAGCTCGGGCGTAGCCGACGAGCTCGAAGCGCTCATAAAGAAACGCACCGGCCGGAGAAGGCACCTAAACGTGCGCTCCCTCCTCGTGGCCCTCCTGGCCCTCGCCGTGGACGGCCGTGCCCTTCACCTGAAAGCCGCCACGAAGCTGTTGTTCTTGGGCTTGCCGCCCACTTGGCGGGAAGACCTCGGCGTCGTCGGCGAGGCGCTCGGGAGGAAGCCGTTCTTGGCCCGCTACCGCCAGGTGCGTTACCTCTTCCACCTGGTGCTCTCGGCGGTCGACCCCTCCGTCGAGGCCAAGGACAGGGTGCTCCCGCTGGTAGAGGCCGAGGCCAGGCGGAAGGAGCTGAGCCCGGAGGAGGTCGCCTGCCGCCAAGAGCGCCTCGAGCGCTTCATGGGCGACTTGCTCGAGGCATCGGTGAAGGTGTGCCCTGCCGAAGAGCTCGCCGGCTACGACGGCTCCGTGGGCCTCGACGCCACCCCGGTGCCGCTCTGGTCGCGTGGGCCGTCGAAGCCCGCCGGCACTTCTGCGAGCGACCCCGACGGGGGCTGGTACGTGAGAGAGGGCGACCACCGCGACCGCCCTGGGCCAGAGGGGAAGGCCTTACGCAAGATCTACTGGGCGCTCGACGCCCACATCGTGACGATGGGCCGGCCGCCCGGGGCGCCCCCCACCTGGCCCAACCTGGCCTTCGGGGTGCTGCTCGACAAACCTGGCCACGGCCCGGCCCGCAACGGCGTGAAGCTCCTGGCCCAGTTGCGCAGGCGAGGTTGGCCGGCTGGCTACCTCGGGGCGGACCGGGGCTACACCCAGTGCCTGGCCGAGGACTTCCACCTGCCGGTGCGAGCCCTCGGTTACAGCTTGGTCATGGACTACAAGGTGGGAGAGCTCGGCCGCCAGGCGAGCGACCAAGGGGCGGTCATGGTCGAAGGCGCCTTCTACTGCCCGGCCATGCCCGAGGAACTGGTGAACGCCAGCGCCGACAAGCGAGCAGGCAGGACCGACGAGGTGACCTCCCGCTCGCGCACCGCAGCACGTGCCAAGTGGCGCCTCGTACGCAAAGAAGGCCCCGACCAAGACGGCTACGAGCGCTTTTCCTGCCCGGCGCAAGGCCAAAGGCCCCACCTTTGCTGCCCGCTGCGGCCCGGGGCCGCCGAGAGGGCGCTCGGGGAGGTGCCAGTGCTCTCCCCACCAGAGCTACCGCCCAAGGTCTGCACGCAGAGCGCCATAACGCTCGCCCCCGACGTCGGTGCCCGTTACCGCCAGGACCTCGCCTTCGGCACCGAAAGCTGGGCGCGCACCTACGCCACCTACCGCAACACCATCGAGGGGCTGAACGGTTTTGTCAAAGATCCCGCCCACGAGGCCCTGGCCGAGCCAGGGCGCCGGCGCGTCCGGGGCGTCGCCGCCCAGAGCCTCTTCGTCACCTTGCTCCTGATGGCGGCGAACTTCAGGAAAGTCGCCACTTTCCGGCACATGGTGGCCGAGGGCAGGGCTGACAAGGTGGCCGAGCGTGCCAGGCGCCGGCGGGTGAGCCTCAGCGGTTACCGCCCGCCGCCCTGAGGTCAGGGCCTCACACCCGTCGAAGTGGCCGGCGCCCCTACAGACGCGCCCGCGCCCAGCTGCCTAACCCCTACCGCCGGCCCGCACCTGCCCTCGGGCTGCCCTGAGCGTCACACCCCAGCGCGATAATCGCCCGAGGGCTCAGCGCCGAGCAGTTTTGTCGCCATGAGCGGGTTAGTTGTGTCGCTAACCCATGGAGCGAGCGACGGGAATCGAACCCGCGTTCTCAGCTTGGAAAGCTGATGATGACCGTGCGTGGGACCTCAGGCGACTCGCCCGATATGTGCTTTGGCCTCGTGTTGTGTGCCCGTTGCTGACATGGTGTGCCGCGTCACGACGCTTCGTTCTGACATGAGATCTGACACGATGTGACACGAGCGTGCTAACGTGATGCCGTCGTTTCGAGGAGGCCAGCGATGGGGCGTAGGCAGTTCGGCGCAATCCAGAAGCTCCCGTCCGGACGGTGGCGGGCGCGCTATTGGCATGAGGGTGCGTGGTTCAACGCTCCCAGGACTTTCGCAGCAAAGGCCGACGCCTCGGCTTGGCTTGCTACCGTGCAGTCCGACCTGCTGCGCGGGACATGGACCGACCCGAAAGCCGGGCAAGAGACCCTCGCGGACTACTCCAAGCGTTGGCTTGACGAGCGACAAGGGTTGCGGCCTCGGACGGTCGAGCTCTATCAAGGCCTTCTCGACCACCGCATCTTGCCCGTCCTCGGCACGATGCGGCTCACTTCAATCAAGTCTGCCGATGTCCGCACGTGGTACGCCGCCGTTGTCAAGGACAAGGGAGCCAGCCAAGCCGCCAAAGCGTACAGGCTTCTTCGAGCAATTCTCGGGACGGCTGCCTCAGACGGGCTCATACCGGCCAACCCGTGCACGCTTAAAGGGGCCGGCAGCGAACACCCAGCCGAGCGGCAGATACCGACACTCGAGACTGTCCAAGCCGTAGTCGATGCGGTCAGCGCGCGGCACCGAGCGTTAGTGCTCATGGCTGCCTTTTCCGGGCTCAGGGCTGGCGAGCTCCGAGGCCTCGAGCGTCGCCACATCGACCTCGTCCACCAGACGATCGTGGTCGAACAGCAGGCCTTGACCATCACGGGCCGAGGGCGAGTCGTTGGCCCGCCGAAGTCACAAGCCGGTGTGCGAGTGTTAGCAATACCGCCCAGCCTCACCGAGGTCCTCGACCATCACTTGGCTACGTTCGTCGGACCGGAGCCCACTGCCCTGGTGTTCACCGGGGACAAGGGTGGCCCGCTCCAGTGGCCGGCGTGGTCCCGCCAGTTCCGTCGTGCAGTCGAGGGCGTTGGCGTAAAGGGGCTCCACTTCCACGACCTCAGACATCTCGCAGGAACCCTGGCTGCCGCCACTGGGGCTTCGACAAGAGAAGTGATGGCGCGCCTCGGCCACTCGACTCCCCGTGCTGCGCTTATCTACCAACACGCCACAGCGGAGCGGGACCACCAGATCGCAGCCGGTATCGACGCCATCTTGCAAGCTGCCAAGGACGCGCCCGCCGCTCGGGTGGCCAGGATGCGGCGCCCCACGACCGCGACGTGACAGCTCCCTCGCGGGCGCCGGCGACAGGCGACAGTCGGGCGGAACTTCTGTGACCTCGACGCTCGAGCCGATCGAGGACCATGTGCGCGCCGGGGAGGTCCTCGACCGGGACGGCCAGTACGTCATTCGCGGTTGGCCGCTGACCACCGTTGGGCTGCTCGCCAATGCCAAAGCGACCGCGAGCCGTTACTCATACCGCGCAGAGCCGTTCCTGGCAGCCTCGGTCGAGATGACGATGCCTGGCTGGGACGCAGAGCGGATCCTGTCCGGGCGCCGGATGCGCACGCGGCGCTCCTATGCCATGGTGCCTGCCAGCTCGGTCCTTGGTGCGGGGTTCGAGCTCCTGCCCACTTTCGACGCGCCCCACTACAGCATCGTGATGGGGCCTTACACTGAGGACGAAGCCCAGCGCCTGCTGCGGGCGCTCGGCGACCTGCTTGCCAACCCCTACTGCATAACCAACCAGCGATGAGCGAGACACCAGCGGTCATAGTCACCCTCCCCGCCGATGCCAACCAGGTGGACAACACGGGCTACGTATGGGCCTTCCTGGACGCGGCGAATGACCCTGGGCGCGTCCGGCCCGGCGCAGTGATCGTCGCCGGCGACGAGACGGAGCCTTTCCTCGCGAGGGTGGTCGACCAGGTCGACGGGCCTGGTGGCCGGAGCATTGTCCACCTCGACGTCCTCGGTGTTCCCGAGGACGTCGTGGACGAGCTCCGGCACGCGAAAGTGATCGCCTGACCGGGATTGCTGAAGGACGCCCTTCGCGTTGGTGGGCG
>DAHWQF010000265.1 GCA_027334785.1 Acidimicrobiaceae bacterium | reverse complement strand
CCCTGGCGCCAAGTGGCGAGCGAGGTCGTCTCCTACCTCCGTGGCCGTTCCCTGCCCGGGGACCACGGCTACATGGAGTCAGACATCGCCGGCGACGGACTGCACACCGGCACCTACTGGCAACGAGGCCGCGATGTTTATGTTGCCAGCACCTACCACGGCACCCTGCCGGCCCTCGCCTTGGCCGTGGCCATGGCGCCCTACCCCTCAGGGGCCGGTGGTGGCCGGCCGTCTAATAGACGCTCCCGCCGCCCCTGAGGAGTACGGGCCGGCGCCTGAGCGGGTCTCAGCCCTGGGCGGCGAGGCAATGCCCCGGCCCCGCGCAGCTCAGCACATTGAGGCCGGCGCCAGGTAGCGACTCGTCCAGCCACGTGTTGCCCGCGTCCGAGCTGACGAAAATAAGGTCTTCGGTCGCAGACGTGGTGGGGCTGGCCGCGAGGTCGCCGGAGCGGTTGGTGCCAGCGAGGACGGCTGAGCCGACCGCGACCCCTTGTTGGCCACCTGGGAAGGCGAGGGCTGCGATGGAGAACGGCTTGACAGCGGGCGCATGAGCCGGGAAGCGGCTCGTGGTGGCGGTGCCGTAGAGGTCGCGATAGCCGGCAGGCACCTGAGCAGCGGTCCAGTGGCCGACCGAGCCGGCCCTATGGGTGAACAACCCCTCGCCGTAATGCGGGGCAGCCGACCCGCAGAAGCTGGCCCCCAGGACCAAGCGGGCTGGCGAGGCTTCAGCCAGGGCACCCGGTACGAGGAGCTGCCCAAGTGGCACCGCGGCCCAGGCCCGCCCGTCGTCGGTGCTCACCCGCAGCTCTGCGGGCAAAGAGCAATCTCCTGCCCTGTAGAGCTCGGCAAAGTGCTGAGGGCCCAAGACGAAGAACTGCTCAAGCCCCGCTGCCGCGTTGGCCGGGTCGTCGCTCGGCACAGACAAGAGCTTGTGCCAGGTCATGCCCGCGTCATTAGAGGCGAGCAGGGAGAAGCTGGTGGCAGCGGGGACAGGCTGGCCGTTGGCTCGGGCGGCCTCAACGAGCAGGTAGGCGGTGGGGCCAACCGCCCAAGGCCCGGCCTCGACCAAGCTCCCCTGGAGCGCCTCGCGTTGCCACCGGAGCCCCTCGTCAGTGGAGCGCCACAGCCCCAAGCCTGGGTCGCCCCTGGCCAGGGCCACGCCGGCGGGCAGCGCAGCCATCTGGCTCACTTGGCAGGGGAGGAAGCCCGCGGTGGCCCCCTGCAACTCGGCGCAATGGGCGTTGAGCGCTGTCCAAGTGCGGCCGCCGTCCGTGCTGCGCCACCAACTGCCCGCCTGCCTGGCCACAGTGCCGGCGGCGAGGGCGACCCGGTCCGAGACCATGAGGAGGGCACTGGCCGGCTCAGGCAGCGAGACCACCGAAACGACGGGCGAAGCCATGGCGGCCGGCTCCACCCGCCACGTAGCTTTCTCTCCCTTCCCCCAGAACTTGGACAAGGGTGCCCACAGGGAGGGCAGCGCGCCGGCCAGCGTTGGCCCGGGGCCAGGAGGAGGAACTTTGGAGCTGACCGGGCCTGACCAGCTCACAGAGGCCACGCCACCGGCCAGCAACACCTCGGGCGGGCCACCGTTCGGGACGGGGGCGACTACGAGGTCCCCGTTCGCAGCGAGCGCTATCTGGGCGGCACTGGGTGAGAACGACACCGACAGAGCGCCTTCACAAGCCGGTCCCGCGCAGCGCGGTAATGGCGCGCTGGACCAGGCCCCGGTCTTGAGGTTGAGGGTGCCGGCACCGCCGGCGCCCAAGGCGAAGGCCTCCCATCTTCCGTTCGGTGCCAACGCTGACCCACGAAGTTCGTCCCAGGTGCTACGGGGCGGCCGGGGCGAAAAGAGGCCCACCGTGTGGGCCGGCGGCCCCCACCACTGGAGAGAAGGCGGCGGCGGGGAGCACTGGGTACCCAGTTCCTGGAACAGGACTGTGCCGTCTGGCCCCTCGCCCAAAAGGCGCTCACCGACCCCACAGTGCGGGGCGAACTTTCCCGCCGGGACGGCCAGGGCGGCTCCCTCTGGCTGGGCACCCGGGCGGAGGGGAACGGCGAGAGCTTCCACCTGTGGCTCGTCGCAGCCCCCGTTGGTGAAGGCGAGCGCCCCCGGTACGGCGACCAAGTCCTCCCCGAGTTGGCAGGGCAGGCCGTCGGGGGCTGCGGCCACGGCCCTGAGAGTGCCGTTGAAGGGGTCGGCTTGCACGAGGACCGCTCCTCCGGCTCCCACCCAGCCCGGCACGGCCGGGAGGTTGCAGGCGGGGGTGGGCTTGTACTGCCAATCGGTGACCCAGAAGTACACGCTGGCGTTGGGCCCAGCGGACGGGGCCCACACCGGGCCAGCGAGCCCGACCTGGTCGACGCCCCCTGCCGCTGAACTGCACCCGAGCGGCACGGGCAAGAGCATGTGCCGCCGGCCGTCCAGCGGGTTGATCACCCCGATCCCGCGGGCGTCCCGAAAGGCGATGAGCCCGTCCCGAAGCGTCGCCACTCCCCGGGTGCTCGGCGTTGCCGGCGGGCCCAGGCCGGGAAAGGCCAAAGCCACACTGGCCACCAACGCCGTTAGCTTGACACGGCGAGGAGCCGGCGCGATGGTTTTCTCGCCCGAAAGTCCCGCGCGGGTCATGTCAAGTGCCCAGAGAAGCTGCCAGGTCGACTTTCACCGCGTTGTCCCGCCAGGTGTTCACGCCGCAGGAGTTGAAGTCCCACAAGGCAAATCCGCCAGCCGGCAGGGAGAGTACCTGGTTGCCGGTCACGACGTTGTGGGCGGTGCTCGAGTGACCGGGCAGCGTCCACGAAGGCGCTCTCGGTGCCGGCCTGTTCCACGGCCTGGTAAAAGCCCGCCCGTAGCTCGTCCCAGCCGGTGAAGCTGGCTATGAAGGTGAAGCTGGCTATGAAATAGCCGAGGTCGTGCCCGGCGACAACAGCGGCCGCCATGGGGTCGGCCTGGGCAGCGAGTTGCTTAGCGACCTGAGCGCCAGGGTCGAGTGCCCGGCCGGTGGCATAGGCGGCTGCTGCCTTGGTGACCGCCGCCTGCTCTGAGGCCCAGCTGAAATGCAAGAGGCTGTTCACGTCTTTTGCCATGAACGCATCAGCCGGCGGAAACGAGGCGGCGACTCGCTCAGGGGGCCGGCTTCTGCCGCTGCTTGTTGTGCCTCCCACGCCGCCTGGTAGAGCTCCTGGAGGGCCGAAGAGGTGAAGCCCATAGCCCCGTTCACGGTGCCGAGCGCATGGAGCACGGTGCCGGCCGCGTCACAGGTAGTTGCCTAGGACGCTACCTGGGCCGTTGGCCTTTGCCCAAGCGACGCTGTTGGCGTCGAGCCCAAGGACGGCGGGCACCTCGGAAGAGGGCTGGAGCCGGAGCCAGCGCTCTTGTGCGGCGTCGGCTTCGAGCTCGCTCGACAGGTTGTTGTCGGTCACCACACGCCCCTGTGCGTCCGTCGCGTGGACCGCCAGGACGCGCCGCTTGTGAGCACGCTCCCGCCGCCCCAGGCACAAGGTACTGGTCGTCTCTGACTGGCTCTCCTGTGCCCGATGTCGCCACCCAGACGTCGTAGGCCTGCCCGCCAACGCTCAGCCGTTCCGACAGGGAGCGCTGTGGGGCCACAACGAAGTCGGTGACTGAGGCGTGCCCGGTAGCAACCCCTGAGGTTGACTGGGCCGCGGGGCCAACCACGAGAGAATAGGCGCCCGGGGCCAGTGGACGGCTCGTTGGGGCGAGGCCGAGCACCACCGTGCGGCCCCCTGCGCCGGGCCGGGCCCACTATGCACGTCAGGGTGCTCCCGGCCGGATTGGCAGCGGGTCGGGCCAGAGCTCGGCCGTCTCGCACCCTCACCCCCTTGTAGCTCGTGCAGTGGCCCAAGTCGGGCTGCACCAAGCCGATGTTAGCAACTGGCTATGAGCCGTGACCGCGATTTGGCGAGGCCACCCGGGCGGGAACTGGAAGAACGGGAAAGAGGCAGGTGAGCTCGGCCAGGAGCACGATTCGGGAATGGCCTGCGGTGGTGGGCGCTGCCATGGCCTACGCGGCACCTCGGACCTCGGTCCCCCTGCAGGCCCCCCGGGTTTTGCCGAGAGCCGGCCTGGTGCCGAACTCGGCGCAAGTGAGAGCCAACACGAGCCAGTACTCGGTCGCCCTCTACCACTGCGCGTCGGCATTGCCTGTCGAGCACCCCGGCATCGGCGTCGGGGCTTGCGGCACTATGGCCAGCTACTACGGGTACTTCGAAGGCCATGCCTACCCCGGCGCCGTAGCGGCCCTCGGCGCTTTGCGCCTGCCTGCTCCCACCTGTCCTCATAAGTCACGAGTGCCGTTGGCAGCCGGCGTCGTCGCTACGCTCTACTCCGGGCCCTTGCCCGAGGGCAACTGCGGCGCAGCCTGGCACGAAGCACATTGGTCCTTCGTGCTCACCGGGGACCTGAACGGCGGCACCCACGGGGACGCTACGGTGCCCCTGGCGCCAAGTGGCGAGCGAGGTCGTCTCCTACCTCCGTGGCCGTTCCCTGCCCGGGGACCACGGCTACATGGATTCAGACATCGCCGGCGAGGGCCCGTGCATGTTACAGACTCCAAAATGTTCCCAGGTCAGTGGGCCATTCCAAGGCTTCGCCTGCGCGATCTCCTTCAGCAGGGTATCTAACTGTAGCGCCAGTATGATAGTATGCAGGTATGACGCGCATCACTATCTCCCTGCCTGACGGTCTGGCTGAAGCGGCACGCAGGGAGGCCCGTCGGCGGGGCGTCTCGGTATCTGAAGTGGCCCGGCAAGCCCTTGCAGGACGGTTGGGGCTTGAGACAGGGCGTAAACCTGGCTTCGTGGGCCTCGGGAGGAGCGGACACGCGACCACGGCCCACGACATCGAGCAAATCTTGGCCGAGGAATGGACACCTGAGGCCTTGCGAGGCGGACGACCTTGATATGCGTGGTCGACAGCGGTCCTCTGTACGCGGCTGCTGACCTTGACGATGAGGACCATGAGGCTTGTACGGCGGCTCTGTCCGCTCCTGGCCGGGCGCTTGTCATACCGGCTCTTGTGGTGGCCGAGGTGACGTACCTGATCGGTTCCCGCCTTGGGCCAGAAGCTGAGGCTCGTTTTCTTGCTTCGCTGTCGGCGTACGAAGTTGAAGCTCCCTTCCCTGAGGAGTGGGCGCGGATTGCCGAGATGGTAGGGCAGTACGGCGATTTTCCTCTTGGAGGCACGGACGCTTCGGTTGCGGTGCTGGCCGAACGGCTCAAGACCCCACTCGTAGCGACTCTCGACCGGCGCCACTTCCAGGCGCTTCGCCCAAGGCACTGCGACGCCTTCGAGATCGTGCCATGACGCTGGATCGCCGAGTACGTTGTGC
>DAHWQF010000264.1 GCA_027334785.1 Acidimicrobiaceae bacterium | reverse complement strand
TCGCTCGCTGATCGGCGAATTGCGCGGCGAGGCGCTGGTGGCGGAAGGCTGGGCCGACGCAGTCGGCCATGTTACTAGAAAAATTCTTGGCCGGGCGGACCGGCCGACGGCCATCTTTTTTTGCAACGACCCTGCCGCGGCGCACGATCGTGAAGTGCTCGCCGCGGTGCTCGACGGCGTCGAGGAGGTCGGAGAAGTTCCGGGCCGCGTCGGTGGCGCTCACCTCAGGCATGCGATCAGATTATCAGACTGGACCGCTCCGAACGTCGCGTGCCGACGCCAAACCCGTCTCGGGTGCGCCCGCTTGACAAGCGCCGAATCTGCGATCCCGAGCCGACCAGTCCTGGGCGCCGACGACGCCGCCGGCGCCCAGAACGACACCCTCGGCTACCTGCTCGCGCCGGCTATGTAGGTAGCGACGATGTAGGTGGCGTGACGGTCTAGCGACACCCTGGCCCGGTCGTACCGCATTGTGGTCCTTGGGTCCGCGTGCGAGGCTGCCTCCTGGACGTCGCGCAGCGGAACACCGGCGTCCAAACTGGTAATAGGCGATGTTCGAAGTGTGCCGAATAGCCGTGCTCCGAAGGTCCCCTCGGCAAGCTATTCGACATGGTTCGCGATCACCGTGAACTGTGCGCGCCACGGCTCACTCCCCTGGGACGAACCCCCCTGCGTCACGAAACGCGTTTACGTTTCGTCGCATACCCCCCTTTGCGCTGCCCAGGGGGGCAGCGTCGTCATCTTGTGCTGTGACGTGGGTTTTGTTCTGGAACCAGGTTTGCAGCCAGGCTGCTGAGCTGTGAGGCGCCGTGGGAGCTGAGGCTCCGCGACGGGGGGTTCTTTGGGGCAGGCTCGCGCGAAGCGTTACGCATTCTGGTCCTTTCCGGTCGCAGCGCTCGACCGCGTATGCCGGAGGCTGGCCGTCGGGGGAGGGTCGGGCCTGCCGTCGAGGGGTGCCGCTTTTCGACCGGCAGCTGCCTAGCGACGGCCGTCGAGCGCAACCCCGAGCGGGTCCTCCACGACCTCGGCCACCTGGCGTTGGCGCCTAAGGCGCCAACTTCAACGCCAAACGTGGACCAGACGGTCCCGCTTTCGCTCCAGCGAGGAGCACCTCTCAGAGGACCGGCGCCAACAAACCTGTCGCAGGCGCCAACTTCAGCAGCTCCCTGCACCCGGTCTTCCCCTTCACCGCGCCAATAAGTTGACGGCCTGTTGCCGAGCGCGTAAGGACCGGTAAGGCGGCTTGGCCCTCTGCCATCCCGGCACCGGGCCCTCCATCTCCCCGGCACCAACGGCCCCCTGGGGGGCCGGCGGTAGTGGGGGGGGTAGCCGCGGTGGCCTCAGCACCCGGTGCCGGCCGAGCGGGCGAAGCTGGCGGCGTAGGCGGCCCAGTCGGCACCAGCTCGGCCGGCCCATCGCACGGCGGTGCCCGGGGACAAGCCGAGGGCTTGGGCCAGCACGGCCGCAGGCAGGTGAGCAGCCAAGTGGGCGAGAGCAGAGCGCCGGCCGGCAGCAGGCCGGATGCCGAGGCGTCGGAGCCGTTGGCCGAGCTGGGCTGCAGTGAGGGGTAGCCCGGGGTCGAGGCCACCAAACAACCACGAGGTGGCCCCAGGAGAGCCGACGCCGGCATAAGGCCTTCGCCCTTTGACGAGACGGGCCAAGAGCTCGTCCATCGGTGGGGGCACTTCCAGCGCGGTGGGGCCGAGGTGCAGCCGCACCCTGCCCGGTGCCAGCTCGACCTGGTCGCGCCTGAGCGCCACGATGCGGCTCAGCTGTTGGCCGTAGAGCAGCACGAGCAGGCCGGCCACCCGGTCGGCGAGCGCGATGTCCTCGTCGTGGAGCAAGAGGCGGGCTGTCGCCCAACGCTCGTCGTCGGCCGCGACGGGGCCTTCCTGGCTGGCCCTGCTGTGGAAGGCGAAGGGCCCTGCGAGCTTGCGCTTTGCAGCCCAGCCCAAAAAGTCCCGCACCTCCGGGGCGCTCGGGGGCCCTCCGACGAGCCAGTCGTCGAGGTCTCTTTGCGTGGCCCCGGCCAGGTCGCGCTGGCGGGCAGCCAAGAAGGCCAAGAAGGCGATGGCCGAGGCCAGGTAGACCTTGGCATGGCGGGTGGCGGTGCGTGGTGCCCCGGCAACTTCGGCCCGCTGGCGGGCACGCCGCAGGAGCCACCAGGTCGCATAAGAACGCAGCAGCCGGCGCTGGTACTTATCCTCGACGCTCGCCAGGCGCCCCGCTACCCAGGCCTCGAGACGCACGAGGGCGTCGTCGCGGGCGGGGAGCACGCCGTTGGCGACGAGCAAGTGCCGGAGGTAGTCGGCCCCGCGCCTTTCCTGGTGGGCGTCGAGGGCCTCGTGGGTGAGGGCGAGCCGGCCGGAGGCGACCTCCCCTAGCAACTTTGCAGCGGCCGAGCGCCGTAACCAGTTGTGGGCACTGTAAGGCTGGGGGGCAGCAACGACCGCTTCGTGGACGCTGCCGAGCGGCCCGCCGGGCCCGCCGGTGAGCTCGGTCGCGCGAGCGGTGAGCGCACAACGTACGCAACAGCCGTCCAAGTAAGGCCGTTCTTCGGCGCCGCAAGACCGGCAGGTCGCCAGTTGGGGGGCCCCGGAGCACCCGGCACAGAGCCGGGCACGCTTCCCCGGCGGCGACACGAGGCGCCGAACGGCACCGCAGGCCTGGCAGGTCCCCCGACGCGACAGGGCAGCCCGGTAGCAGGGCTCGCACACCGGCCCCTCGGGCCAACGGGCGCTGGCCGGCCGGTCCTCCCCGCAATGGGCGCAACGGCTAGGCCTCCGCTGCGAGCAGCTCCTGCACACCGGCCGGCCGGTGGCCACGAAGTAGCAAGGCCGGTGCCGAGCGCACACGGAGCAGGTTGCCACGGGGCCGTGGAAGCAGCTGTTGCAGAGCTCGCCCTGGCCGTCGTGGGCACGCCGGGCGATCCTCCGTACCCGGCCGCAGCAGCTGCAGTGCCGCTCGGGCCGAGGGGCGCACACCGAGCAGAGCGCCTCGCCCGCCGGGCCGCGCCCGTACACCACCTTCACCACCCCGCAGCGGCTGCAGGCAGTGGCGTTGTACCTCGCCCGGCAACGAGGGCAGAGCCCGGCCCCGTCGGTAACCGCGAGCTTCGGGTGGGCCCTCCCGCAGCGCGCACAGACAGGTTCGGGCAGGGCTGCCCCCCTGGCCCGAAGCTCCCTCACGAGCCTCCCGACCACCGGCGGCGCTCCCACGGCCAGGGCGCCCGGGCCTGGCCCCAGCGCCTTGGCCAGCGCGGACAGGGCCTTCGCGTTCGGAGCTGCGGCAGCGACGGCCGACCTCACCTGGCCGGCGCCGAGCCCCGGACAGGCCTCGGCGACGCAGGAGGCGGCCATGTCCCCCCAGGCTTGTTGGCGGGAGGGGCTCATTCGCCTCTGGCCACCCTGGCCCTCCGGGGGTGGATGCCGTGCACGGCCCCACGGGAGGGGGGTGCCTTCGCGGGGCCCGGCTTGACCTCTGCCCGCACCGGTTCGACCAGTTCTGCCGGGCTCACCTCGAGCGCGTCACAAAGGGCGGCCAGGGTGGTGAGGCTGATCCTCTCGGGGACCTTGGCCACCAGCCGGTAGACCTGCTCGCGAGACAGCACGACGCCTCGTTCGGCAAGGAGTGGCAGGAGCTCGGTGGTGGCGTACATGCCCCGCTCGGCCATGCGCACGCGCAAGTGCCAGCGGTAGGACATCTTTTTGGCTGTTTTGGCGCTCAAGTCCCCTCCCCGTCGTCCGTGAACGCCCGCTCGAGGGCGTCCCGCATGGACCGGTTGACGTAGTCGGCCCCGACGGTGGTGTAGACGGCGGTCGTCGAGGGGAAGCTGTGGCCGGCCTGGTGCTGGAGGAAGAGAGGGTCCGCCCCGTCTTCTGCCAGGTGGCTGATATGGCTGTGGCGCAGGCAGTGCACGGAGAGATCGGCAGGCAAGCCCGCCGCTTGGCGCCACTGGGCGAAACGTTCGTCTATGCGCCGGGGCGATATACGCCCGCCCCGTTCGGTGAGCCACAGAGCCGGGCCCCGGGCGGGCGCCCCCCATAGCGGGCGCACCTCTCCTACGTACTGCTCCAAGGCCTCCACGGCCCAGGGCATGACCGAGGCGACCACCCGGCGCCGGGGCGGGCTCCCCCTCATGGCCTTGCCGAAACGGACGTGGCAGACGCCGTAGCCGCCGAGCTCGGGGGCGGCTGGGTTCGGGCCGAAGTCGCCGACGTCGAGCATGGCTGCTTCCCGGCGCCGCAGTCCCCAGGCGTATGTCACCTTCATAAGAGTGGCGTCCCTGAACGCCCCAAGCCAGCCTTTGCGGGGCGAGGCCGCGGCGTCCTCGACCGCTTGGTCGGCGGTGTCGAAGAGGGCCTGCAGCTCGGCCCGGGTAAAGGGACGCCGCCCGGGACGGCCCTCGTAGTCGGCGACGTGGGCGGCGCTGTTCCAGCGGTCGAAGATCTGCGAGGGCGCGGTGCCCACACGTCCCAGGCACTCTTCGGGCCAGCCGTAGCGAGGGTCGCAGATGTAACCGAGGAAGAGCGCCAGCGAACCTTGGTAATTGCGCACCGTCGCATGCGCCCAGCTGCCCTGGGCGACCCACGCATCGGCCTGGGCGGCTGTCCACTCCCACGGCCACGCCCCGGTGAAGGCCCTGAAGCGTTTGACGACCCGCACCCTGAGGCGGGTGATGGTCGGGCTCAGGCGCCGGGCGGAGTGCTGGCGGCACCAGCCTTCGATCATCGCGTCGAAGAGCGCTTGCTCGGGCCGGAGCGGGGTCGCCCCGTCGACGAGCACCAATGACGCAGAGCCGGCCAACCTTGCCAATGAGACCCTCCAGTCCCGTCCAGGGCACCAGGAGCCTCAAAGTGACGCTCGGTGCAACGCGATCAGGTGACGCAGTATTGCACCTGGTGTAGCTCAGGTGGTGGATGGAGGGCCTGAACTGGGTGTTCCTCGCCGCGATGCTCAGCCTTGCCCGCGCGACCGAAAACCGAAAACCCTTATAGGTTCTTGATCGCGCACCATGCCGAATGATGCTGTTCTTGCAACATCGCTCATTTAACTGGCGGTTATGAAGGCGTGGCGAAGGGTGTGGGACCCGATGTGCTTGTCGATCCCGGCCCGGCGCGCCACCCGCCGGACGATGCGCCCGGCGCCGTGGCGGTCCAGGCGCCGGCCGCTCGCGCTTACGAAGATGGGCCCGGCAAGGCGCTCCCCGTTCGTAGCGCGCCTCGGGAGAGCCAGCGAACCGGGGGGCGGACCACTGGTCAGGGTAAGGCTCCAGCCACGTGGTCTCGGCCAGCGCGGCGCCGGGTCGCTCCCCCGAGCGGGCGGGAGGGCCGTAGGACGCCGGCAGCTCGC
>DAHWQF010000263.1 GCA_027334785.1 Acidimicrobiaceae bacterium | reverse complement strand
GCCCGGAGCGCTCCACGAGATGGTCCAACTCATGGCCAGGGCCGGCCCGCGCGTGGCCGGCGTCGTGCCGAAGGTGCTCTTGGGTGACTCTGGGCGGATCGACTCTGTCGGCGCAAGCATCTTGGCCGACGGGTGGGTAGCGAACCGGGGCCATGGGGAGAGAGACGAGGGCCAGTACGACCGGGTCGAGGATGTTGCGGGCGCTTGTTTCGCTGCGGTGCTGCTGTGCCGGGAGGCTCTCTTGGACGTAGGGCCATTGTGGTCACCTTTTTTCATGTACGCCGAGGACGCGGACTGGTGCCTGCGGGCGCGCCTCGCCGGCTGGCGTTTCGTGACTTGTCCCACGGCCGTGGTCCGCCACCAGCACTCGCTGTCCACTGCCACTTTGCCGCCCGCCTGGAAAGTTCGCCAGATCCGGCGCAACTCGATGCTCGTGGTAGTACGCGGGTTCCCGTTCAGGCACGCGCTCGGGCTCTCGCTCGTCCACTTGTGGCAAGACATTCGCGGCTGGCCGGCGCAGCCGTGGCCGGTGGTGCGGGTGGCTCCCTCTTTCCTCCGGCTCCTGCCAGCTGCCTTGGCAGGACGTCGGCGGATCCGCGGTTTGGTACGGAAATCGCCGGTGGACAGCCTGCTTTTCGACGGCCGGGAGGTCGCCCAGCCTAGGCGGCCGCCAGTTTCAGCGGTCGAGTGAGCGCCGAGAGTGACAATTTGTGTTCAGACTGCGAAGGTTCTGTGTTCGTGGGGCGGCGCGGGTGAGGGCGACAGGTTGAGTGGGTACACTCTCGATATAACGGTGGAGAAAAGTGGTCCTGGCGGGAGCCCTGCGCCCTTTGCCGGCGAGAGGCTCGTGAGCGAGGCCGTTGGCGGCACTGGTCTTGGCAGGCCGGCTGATCGGGCCGAAGGTCGGTCGCGTGCCTCCGGGCCAGGTTTGCCGCCGCCGCCGCACGCGTTGGGGCGGTTTGTCCATCGCGGCGTTATGGCGGTGAGGCCGTTTCGCTGGGCCGCGGTGAAGGCGAGCCAGAAGTTCGCCGAGGCGCAGGAAAACTCACTCCTCCGCGCGCTCGCCGCCCCGCTTTACGGCGCCCTCCGCGGGGAGGTGACGGAGAGGGAAGTGATGGACATGTCCGGCGCGCTCGAAGATGCCGGGGTCCCCTTCTGGCTCGCGGGCGGGTGGGGGGTCGACGCGCTCGTGGGCCACCAGACTCGCCGGCACGACGACATAGACATCGTGGTGGATGACTTCGCGAACTACGCCGGTACCGCCCGGGCGGTGTTCGAATCGCTTGGCTTCGAGATGCGACATGAGATGCACTTCGCACTCTGGATGCCAGACCGTTGGCAGATGGCCGACAACCAACTGCGGGTGGTCGACTTGTTGAGCATCGATTGGGGAAAGTTGGCCGCCGCGCTCGGGGTAGCGGCAGAGGTGGCACGCGAAGCACATGACAGGCTGGGTAAGAGTGGCGGTGACGACCTGAGCTGTAGAGTCTTCTCACAAGGCCGGGTGGGGGGCCAAAGCGTCCCCTGCTTGTCGGTGGAGGCCCAGCTTCTCTACCACTCGGGGTTCGAGCCGAGCCGGGCGCAGCGCCACGACATTGCCCTTCTGAAACGGCTGCGTGGGCCGGGGCAACCGGCTGGACCGGGGGCTTTAGAAGTCAACGGCGCTGCTTGACGAGCCTCCTCCGAGCGAGAACGACTCCAGGACTCGCCAGGGCTGCCCGCCCGAATGACGGACCATGAGCAGCACCTCACTGGCAACCGCGTCGACGGGAAGGCGCTTAGCGACCTTGAGTGCCGCCCGTCGAAGGGCTGCAGTCCGGCCGCTTGTGCCGAAGGTGACGTGTGGCACGACACGGTCCGTACCGTACGCGCCCCCGTACGGCAGGTAACCGGGGAATTTTTCGACCACCTTCCAGGTCAGGGATTCGAAGGGGCCGGAGGGCTCGGGTACCAGGTAGGCCACGCGCTCGCCGAACCACGCCACCTGGGTCAGGCTGAACCGGAAAGGCGCCACGCCGGCGAAGAGGTCGCGTAGCGTGTGGATGACCTCGTCGCTGAGCGGCGGCAACACAAAGGGGTACAGGACAGTGACATGGGGGGGCATTCGCCCCCGAGCACCTGGGTCGAACCTCCACCTCACCCAGCGTGCCACGCTCTGCACCGGCGGGACTGCCACTAGCAATGCGCTTTGAACGGGGCGCTCTTTCACGATGGCCGGTGCCGTCGAGCCTGCTTGGCTGCGGTCGCTTCCTGGAAGGCCTCCAGGGTCATGGTAGCCACGGTCGGCCAGTCCGCCGAAGTTGCATAGGCCCGAGCCGACTCTCCGATCCGCCGGCGCTCTTCGGGGGTCAAGCGCACGAAGCCTTCGAGAGCCTTCGCCAAGCCGTCGGCGCTGCCGTCGTAGCGAAGGACAGACCGCTCGGGGAAGTCGCGGAGCCCGGGAAGGTCCGGGATTAGGACTGGTAAGCCGTAACACTGTGCGTTTAGCAGTGAGGAGCTGTTGGTGACCTCGCGGAACGGAAAGGCGGCGAGGTCGGCCCCGAGCAGGAAAGTGCCCATCTCCTCGTCGCTCAAGCGCTCGAGGCGCAGGTCCGCTCTACCGAGGTCGTGAGCGAGGGTACGGAGCAGTTCGGCGTACCCCTGGTCTCTGCACGCCCCGGCTACCACCACTCGCACCCCGCTCGCGGGCGGCAGGAGGTGAGCAGCACGCAAGAGGGTGTCAGCCCCCTTGTAAGGCAGGAGTTTCCCAAAGTGTACGACGACGCACTCCTCAGGTCTCCAGCCGAGGGCGTGGCGAGCTTCGGCCCGTGCCGAGGGCGAAAGCGTGGGTTTGGCGTAGGCCCCGAAGGGCACCACCCGCACCGCACGGGCGCCCTGGCGCGAGAGCTCTTCTGCCGACGCGGGGGAGAGCGCTATCACGAGGTCGGCGCGCGCCGCCAGGTCTTTGTGCGCACGTCGGTCGTCGGCAAACACCGGCTCGTGGGGTGCCAGGTCGTGGGCCGTCCACACGACGGTGAACCCGAGCCAGGAAGCTGTCCTCAGGTAAAAGGCGAACCAAGATTGCATGGCACGGCGCGCCCAGCGCTGGCTCCGGGCCGACGGTAGCGAGAACTGGAAAACCCAGTGCAGATGGAGCACGGTGTAACCGGCCAGACGGTACCGGGCCAGCATGGCAGGTGCCAGCGCTACGTTGAGGCTCTGGCTTGCCGTCGGCCCTTCCTCGTAGCGGACCCGCACACCCGCCTTGCGCAACTCGCCATAGAGCAGCTCCTGGTAAGGGTTGTCGTCGCGGGGTGCAGCCAGCACGGCCAGGCGCCTCGGCCTCCCCGGGCCGCCCGGTTGGCCCGGTCGAGCCCGGTACCAGAACGCCCGGCAGTAGGCCCAGATCGGCCTCGCGAGGAGGATAGTCAACGAAGGCCGCCGAGGTTTGAGCAAGATGTCGCTTCGCCGGTCAAGCCCGCCGGTAACCCAACGTGGTTTGGCGGCCCGCCAACCGTTGACAGCCAAGTCGCGCCGGCGGAGTGCCCAGTAGTGGACATTGTCCAGGTCGGTAGTCCACATGGGCGAGAGGCACGACCACCCCCACGGGACGCAGATCTCCTCCATGGTCACGGGTTTTCCGCTCGCCTTGAGTGAGACGAGGTCCGCGCTGGAGAGCGGTTGGCAAAGGAGCGGCTTTTCCGTGCGGACTTCCCGTCCCTGCTGCTTTCCGTGCCGGACGACGGCCGGCCAAGGTACTGGCACTTCGGTCGGCCAGGCGAAAACGGCGACACGCATCCCCGCTTCGTACGCACGCCGGCCGTGCTCTGCCTCGGTGGTCTCGAAGCTGGCCCCGAGTTGGCTGAAGCGGGCGAGGTGGAAGAGGCCGGTGTCTGTGAGACCGTAGCCCTTGACCAGCGTGTCGCCGGTCTTTGCGTCGGTGCAGAGGTCGCCGGCGAGCCATCGGTCCCGGGAGAGCGCCGCTGTCATGATGTTGACGCAGGTGGGGTGGCGCCGGAAGAGGTCTTCGGCCCTCTTCACCACGTCTTCGTCCCACCACAGGAGCTGCATGTCAGCCTGCATGATGTGGACATAGCGGGCTCCCAGCCCGTCTGCACGCTCGAAGGCCAGCCTGTAGGCCTCGTACAGGCCCCCCACCTTTCCGTTTTGCCCTTCGTTGCGCTCCCGCAGGACCAGCTCCATGGCCGGGTCGCGCGCCGCGAGGTCCTCGAGCTCCTGGCGCAGCCGGCGCTGTGGGCTGGCGTTGTCGACGACGAGGAGCGGTGCGTCGGGGAGCACCGCCCGGAACGAACGCAGTGTGTTGAGGTAGAGGCCCGGCAGCCCGTGGCCCACCACGACGTGGAGCAGATCGCCCGCCACCGGCCCACTCTATGGGACTTCGTGGCCATGACGGTCGTTCCCGTCAGGAGCCGCCGAGGCGCCGCCCGTTGGGGAAGGAGCGCTCGTAGACCCGCAAAGACGCTGGTGCCTGGGGCAGGAAGATGAGGCTGGCGTCGCCCGGGTCGTAGAAGTACGACTCGTACATCACGCGGTGCGAACGGATCCAATGGGCCAGTCCCGCGACGTACGTCGGGTCGTCGCCGGCGCCGCCGGCGGGCCCCGGCGCCACCAGCCCCCATTCGGGGAGGGAGAGCGGTTTGCCGTGGGCGGCGGCGAAGGCTGCCACGGCGTCGAGACCGTCGGGCTCGCTCGAGAGCTCCTGCCAGCGTTGCTCTGGCGTGAGGGAACTGTCCGCGATGCCGGAGTCGTAGGCGTCTATGCCTATTACATTGACCACGTTGTTGCCCGGGTACCACTTCGAGAGCGGTACGGGGAACTTGTACTGATTGACGGTCCAGTCGAATATGAAGTGGGCCCCTGGCACCGAGCGCATGGACCTCACCAGGTTGGCCCAATAGCGCGCCCACGCCCGCCACTGCGCCGGGTTGGTGCCGAGGGCCGTTTCCCGGTCGGCGTTGGTGTTGGCCTCCCAGCCGAGGCGGATGACGGCGTCCCCAAGGCCGAGGGCTACCAGGTTTCGTGCGAAATGCTTGGCGTAACCGTCGTAGGCACCCTTTGCGCCGAGCTGGCGCCAGTTGGCAGGCACGTCGTCTGGGACCATCGGCTGCGAAATTATGAGGCGGCGGCCGGGCACGGCTTTGGCCCACTTGAGCACTTTCATCCAGGGTCGCGGCGGGTGTGCGATCCACAGCCGCTCCCACCAGGGCCAGGTGGGCCTGGCGTTGTTGTAAACCATGACGCAGTTGAACCGTTTGCCTGTGAGCCGGCTGAACGAACGCATGAGCGGGACGCTGGTTGCCGCGTATATGCAGGGAGTTTTGGAGTTGGCCGAGAAAATGTTGGGCACGGTGCCGGCCTCC
>DAHWQF010000262.1 GCA_027334785.1 Acidimicrobiaceae bacterium | reverse complement strand
GGTGGTCACGTTCCAACCGGGAGGCGTTTCCAGGCGAGCGAGGCAGGTTCGCAGATGCTGGACTCGACCGTGCGTGGGGATGACTACGCTTACGTTCGGCATCACCACTAAAAGGCTATCACACAGCTGCACCGGTTGCTCAACGTGGCCCGCACTACGAGGAAACCACGTAGCTTGCACCTGATTTTCCCCCCAGGGACGGATACGGCTCTTTTTGAGGCAGGACCCCTGGAGCGAGCGAAATCATCTGGGTGCGGCTCTCCTGGAGTGACGTGATAGAGGGTTCAGCTGGACCGGGCTTAGGTGGTTTGAAGAGGACCTCAGCCGCTTCCCGGCGGGAATGAGGCCGAACCGTCGTGGCGAGCCCTCCATGGCCTGTGCCGGCTACCAACCCCGCCGCCGGCCACGGACGGCCGGCGGCGGGGTTGGTGACGGGGCTGAGGTACGAGCTGGGATCCACCACCGGCCGAGGGCGGCATGAGATAATCTGCTTATGACTAATGAACAGATAAGAGGGCAGGTAGTGTACGGCCATGGGTTCGCGGTGGTCCCCGGTCGGCCGGTTCGTACGGGGGACGGTGGTAGTCCAAAGGCGCCGGTGCGGGAAACCGAACTGCCACTGCGCGAGCGGGGAGGCCCTCCACGAGACCACCGTGCTCAGCTACTCAGAACGAGGCCGGAGCCGGGTAGTGGTGCTGCCGCCGGGACAGGTGGACGCGGTGCGGGCGGCAGTCGAGCGCTACCGGGCGGCCCAGAGGCGCCTGGAGGAGCAGGCGAACGCGGGCCTGGGGGGGCTCGTGGGGGCTTGGGGCGGTCGCAGCCAGAAGGCGCAGCCGCCGAGGACGGCTTCGCCTCCTCGCGCGCGGCCTTCGATGGGGTCGTCTCCTGGCTCGGGTCGGAGGGCGCCACAGCCATGACCCACGCGGAGCTCGAAGAACGTCTCTCCACCGACATGCGGGCCGTCATCTGCCAGCTCTTCCAGGACCACGTCGACCTCCGTTCCGAGCGCGAGGAGCGCAGGGGCGGCGTGAGGGACGCCAAAGGCAGCCTCCACGGCGCCGTCGAGGCCGGCCACGACCGTCCCTTGGCCACCGTGTTCGGCGAAGTCCGAGTGAACCGCTTGGCCTACCGCCACCGCGGTGAGGCGAACCTCTACCCCGCCGATGCCGACCTCAACCTGCCGGTGGAGATCCACTCCCACGGGCTGAGGCGCATGGCCGCCGTGGAGTCCTCCCGGGGCTCGTTCGACGAGGCCGTGGCGGCGATGGAGCGCGCCACGGGCCAGCACGTCCCCAAACGCCAGGTGGAGGGGCTGGCCAAGCTTGCCGCGGTTGACTTCGAGGCGTTCTACGAGCAAGCTCGTCGGGCCCGGGCCGGCGCTGACGACGTCGTCGTCATCTCCGCGGACGGCAAAGGCATCGTCATGAGGCCCGGAGCATTGCGCCCGGGCACGGCAAAAGCGGCGGCGTCCAAGAAGCTGTCCGCTCGCCTGTCCAAAGGCGAGCGCCCTTACCGCAAACGCATGGCCGAAATAGGCGCCGTGTACGAGGTCTCGCCAGTGCCACGGCGCCCCGAGGACATCATGGGCGAAAACAAGGTGCCCGCCCCGGTGGCCAAGGCCAAGTGGCTCACCGCGAGCGTCGTGGAGGACGCAAAAGAGGTGATCTCTGCTGTCTTCGACGAGGCGGAACGGCGGGACCCGGCTCACGAGCACACCTGGGTAGCCCTGGTCGACGGGGCCAGGCACCAGATCGACGTGATGAAGAAGCAGGCGAAAAAGCGCGGCGTGGACCTCACCGTCCTCTGCGATTTCGTGCATGTCATCGAGTACATTTGGCGGGCGGCGTGGAGCTTCTTCGACGAGGGCGACCCGGCAGCCGAGGCCTGGGTGGCCGAGAAGGCGACAGAAGTGCTGCGCTCCAAGGCCTCGGTGGTAGCTGGGTCTATCCGGCGCAAGGCGACATGCCTCGGGCTCTCCCCCTCCCGCCGGGCCAACGCCGATGCCTGCGCCGGTTACCTCATAGCCAAGTCCAAGTACCTGAACTACGCCGACGCCCTGCGGAAAGGGTGGCCTATCGCCACAGGGATCATCGAAGGAGCGGCTCGGCACTTGGTCGCTGACCGGCTCGACATAACTGGGGCCCGCTGGGGGTTGGAGGGTGCAGAGGCCGTCTTGAAGCTCCGAGCAATTCGCTCGAACGAGGATTTCCCCAGCTACTGGGCCTATCACCTGGCACAAGAACGACGCCGAGTGCACGAGTCAGGCTACGCCAACGGTGTTCTCCCAAGGGCCGCTTGACGTCCCTCCAGGGGATCTGCACCCCAATGATATGGACGACCGTCTCACCTGGGTTCAGGACCGAGCGGCCGAGGTTGCCCTGCAGCGCGTTGCCGACGTAGTCGAAATATTGCTTCCAAAGCGGCGCCCTTGGCATGACCGCGTAGATCGAATTGACCTGCTGATCGATCTGTTGCGTGGTCATGCCTTGGGTCGCCAGCTGGCTTTCTTCCGCTGACACCGGGCTGCCCGGCATCAGGCGCACGATGAAAAACGACAGCGAGATGACGATGTAGATGATGGCGACCGAAACCGCCAGCCGCTTGGCTACATAACGCCCCACTCGACCGGACCTACCCCTTACCTAGGTGACCCGTTAGGCTCAGGCGCGCGGCCGGATGTAGCCGCCCTCCATCATGAGCAACAGCCCAGGGTTCCCACTGTAGGACAGGTCGTTCCACAAAGCTGTTGCCTGGCCCTTGGCCCCGAGGGGAGGCCAGTCCGTGTAACGCGTAGTCGAGAAGGCGTACTGGTGGAGCTTATTTTCCCACTGGATGTACGGCACCTGCTGGTTGACGAGCCGGGCCCAGTCCCAGACAAGCTGATCCATCTTTTTGCCTGGCGGCACAGTCGCCGCCTGCGTGGTGATGGCGTTGGGGACGTTCACCTTACCGAGCCCAGGGACGTTTTCGACCGGGCCGAATCAGAGGCCCTTGTCGCCCTTGTAAGTGCCGAGGACCGGAAAGTTGTAGCCGCCGCCCACGCCACCAATCGATGACGTCTCGTGCCCGAGCACGTCCGCAAACTCAGTGAGCGGGTCTAGGTTGATGGTGGTCACCCAGGACATGTCAGCGGTGCCGGTCTCCAGATCAGGAAGGACCTCGCGGTCTACGCCAAGCCCACCTTTGATGCGGTTGCTGCTGCGACCGCGGCCCTCGACCCACACTGTAGGCACTGACCAGGCTGCGACCGTGCGGCTCACCGCAGCTTCCGCTACGCGGCCCAGCAATGACCGCCAGCACCCAGGGCGGTCGTGGTCCCAGGCACCGTCTGGGGCTCGCCCGGTCAACACCCTCACGACAAGCCGGTGAGGCGGGCCCTGACAGGAGGTCACGGTTCACCACGGGGGGAGCAGTGATTCCACTAAGTCGAGCAAGGCCCCAAGCCAGTGGCCCTTACTTGCGCCAGCGGGCAACGAGGATCCCACATGAGGCTCTCCGAGGCCGTCAACGGGTCCCTCGGCACGAGCGCGCTGGGCCAGGTCGCTCTGGACTCTCTCCCAGGGACAGCGGACGTGGGAGCGGGGTACCCAAGCTGACGAGCTTAGAACTAGTTCTCCACGCCGGTCGAGCTGGTACGCGATCTTGACCTCCGTGACCGCCCGGCCCCATTTGCCAGGGCGCCTACGGAGCTCCAGCACCCGGCCACGGGTGACAACGCTCCGTCCCCGCTTGCCGATGGCGTATTCTTGCCCGATCCAGATATCAGCACTCTTCATTGCGCCGTTCGCAGTGTGTCCTGCCAGCATAGCGATTCGTTCACCCACATGCTTCCTCGCCGAGCGCGTCGCCAAGGCCGAACCTCGACCGGGCGGATCTGCACAGCGTCACGCTATTGGCGGCGCTGTCAGTGAACCTGACATCCATCCTGAATTCATCGATGCGCCCCCATCAGCCCTGACCCGGCCGAAGACCTCGGTCAAGAAAACTACCAGGAACCCGAAAAGGTGTGTAGGCGGTGCCACCTCACTGAAGCATGCCAATGGAAGAGTGGTTGTCTTTGCCGGGGGCCAGAGGTGCGAGGTGATGACGACACCGCCTTCGCGACAAGATCGTTCCCTTTCAATATCACAATAGCGATTGCAAGGGAACGGTCTTCGCGGTTCAGACTCCCATCACACGGGGCCTATCGGTGGAGTGCAACCACTTCCAACGCCTCCATCCGCGTTGACCACATCAAGGCACACTATGACATAGCGCTTTCCTGGCGTGCCGCCTCCCGCAGATGTGCCCCAACCCCATCCCCCGGAAGCGGAGTAACCAGCCTTGCTACGCTCCGCGTATAAGTTTGGATCGTAGAACCCCGCAGCCATGCTCCAGGAGATCGGGGCATCCTGGCACTCCACACTGTTGGACACTCCCACTCGGGTGCTAGTCCCCGTCACAGTGGTCTGCAAGAAGCAAAAACTGATCTGGACCTGACCAGGGCTAGCGCCAGAGCCGGACCCTGTGCCCGAGGTTACCGGTACGGTGAGGGTGTACGGACTCGTAGCCGGAATCGGCGTCGAGGTCGGAAGGGAGGCAGGTAGAGCAGCCGTGCTTGCAGTTGCGGTACCTACAGACGTCGTCGTGGCAGCGGGTGCAGTGCTCGCAAATGCGACTGCCGAGCTGGAGCTCATGGCCAGTCCCACTGCAGTTACCGCTGTTACAACTGCACCAGGAAGCAGTGCCCTACTCATTATGCCCTTGGTTTTCACTTTTCTCCTTTCTTGGGTCGCTCGTTCTGCACCTGGAACGGGTCAGGCCTTGATAATTGGCGTGTGGCTACAATTTGGTGCAGGGCTCGCCAGCGATGCCGTACCAAGAGCTGCAGAGGTTCGTGCCAGAGGAGAAGGCACCAGGGTTGGACCAGTTGGCGGTGGCTTCTTGGCCCGACGACAGGCACTTCGTCCCAGTCTCGGCCACAAGCGTGCCGCTCGCGTAGTAGCGGGCGTAGGTGCAGACCGACGAAGGCGCCGTCGTCTCGGTGTACCAGTCGCTGACTGTGTCGCCGGAGCTGTCGATCACCTGGCAGGTATTAGCCGAGCACGCGGTCTCTGCGAGCGGGCCGGCCGGCCGGGTGCCGGCCACCGCCGGGCCGGCACCCGCTAGCAGGAGCCCACCGGACATAACCAGCGTGACCGCACCGCGTAACGCGAAACGACAGACATTGCTCCGCACCGCAGGACCTCCCACCTGTCCAGCTCTGGACGAACTCCAAGTGCCCTTGGGTCGTGGCACCTATTACAGGATGATAGTCGGTCGTGGGACAGGTGTCAAGAGGCCTTTGAGGAGCTCCGCGGCAATCTTTGAGCCTGCGCCGGTAC
>DAHWQF010000261.1:3357-5375 GCA_027334785.1 Acidimicrobiaceae bacterium | reverse complement strand
AAGCAGGGAACTGCCCGTTCGGGTGCATGTACCACTCACGGCAGAGGAGGACCAACTGCGCCTTGGCGAAGTCGGGGTCGAGGTGGGCCAGCGCGACGGCGTGGAAGGCGAGGTCCCACGCCGCGAACCAGGGGTACTCCCATGAGTCCGGCATCGAGATCACCTCGTGGTTGAACACGTGGCGCCAGCCGCAGTTACGCCCGTTGTTCCGGCCTGGAGGCGGTGCAGGCTGCAAGGGGTCACCCTCGAGCCAGCGTTCGACGTTGTAGTGGTAAAACTGCTTGCACCAGAGCATCCCGGCCGCCGCTTGGCGTAGGACCTTGCCCTCTTCCTTGTCTGCGTCTCCGGGTGCGAGCGTCTCGAAGTACTCGTCTGCCTCGGCTTGGCGCGCCGCAACCACGGCGTCGAAACCAGCCCCGAGATCGCCGCTCTGGCGCCCGAAGCGCATCCTGACCGACACGGTTGCCCCCGCTTCCACCTCGAAGTGGTAGTGAAGGGCAGCCTTTGTGCCCGTGAGCGAGGGGTTGACCGAGGCGGCACCATGCACGACGTGGTCCGAGATCCCGTCCTTGGGGTACTGCGGGCTCGGGATCTCTGCTCCCGGTGACCCCCATAGCTTGGCGGCGTTGGTCTCGTTGTCGCACACGAGCCGTTCCGGTGTCGCACCGTCCTGGCCCGGGCCGCCAACCAGTGCCATCGTGCCCAAGCGGTCGCATTCGAGCACCAACCTGGCCGCAGACCCCTTGGGTGCGGTGGTCGCCGTGATGTTGGGCTTGGCAATGCCCGGCTCCCAGCTCCAAAGATTGCGGAACCAAGCGGTCGGCAGGATGTCGAGCGGAGCGGTGTCTGGCCCGTGGTTGGTGGCTTGTATGAGCCAGCAGATGTCTTCTGGGCCGGCTTTGGCCCAGGTCACGGTCACGGCGAAGAACCGGCCCTCGGCGAAGACCCCCGTGTCCACGAGCTCGAACTCGGGCATGTCCCGGCCCCGCTTCGCGTTTTCGGCCACCAGCTGCTCATAGGGGAACCGAGCCTGGGGGTAGTGGTAACGCCACTGGAGCCAGCTGGAGGTCGGGGTGGCGTCCAGGTACCACCAACATTCCTTGACATCCTCGCCGTGGTTGCCTTGCGCGTTGGTGAGGCCGAAGAGACGTTCCTTCAGCCAAGGGTCTTGGCCGTTCCACAATGCGAGGGCGAGGCACAGTACTTGGCCGTCGTCACAGATGCCTGCCATCCCGTCCTCGTTCCAGCGGTAGGCGCGCGAAGCGGCTTGCTCGAAGGGGAAGTACGCCCAGGCGTCCCCGTTTGCTGAGTAGTCCTCCCGTACTGTCCCCCAGGCCCGCTCGGCGAGGTACGGGCCCCAACGTCTCCAAGGGGTACCGTCGCTGCTGGCTTCTTCGAGCCGTCTCCATTCGGTAGCGGTCGCCTTGTGGTTATCACCTCGTGCCGTGTCTGTGCTCATGCCCGCCATCTTGGCAGATCTGCGCTGGCAGAGGGGCCAATTGGGCCTATTCACCGCTGTCTTTGGCCCCGCAGGAGAGGCCGCGACGGGACTTGTCGGCGCCGCAATCGGGGCGTTGGCGCGGGTGTAGAGAGGCATCGCAGAGGGGAATACTTGACTTTGGAGCGAGAACAGTATTTGATGATGAGCTTAGACAGCTAGCAACTGCCTAACTTCCCCATCCATAGGAGGTGCGTTGAACCGCTCCCAGCTAATAGAAGAGATAGTGACCACGACAGGCCTAGCCCGGCGCCAAGCCGAGGAGGCGATCGAAGCCTTCGTCACGACCATCGGCGATCAGGTGCGCGCCGGCAACAGGGTGACGATCTACGGTTTCGGTAGCTTCAACCCGACGGCGCGCAAGGCACGTACCGGCCGCAACCCGCGGACAGGTCAGCCCGTCAAGATCGCTGCGTCCAAGGGCATCCGTTTCAGCCCGGCAGCCGGCTTCAAGGTGTCCCTCAACACCAAGAAGGCCGCCGGCAGGAAGGCGGCGGCGAAAACTGCTGCGGCCGCCAAG
>DAHWQF010000261.1:0-3258 GCA_027334785.1 Acidimicrobiaceae bacterium | reverse complement strand
GCCGGCTTCAAGGTGTCCCTCAACACCAAGAAGGCCGCGGGCAGGAAGGCGGCAGCGAAAACTGCTGCGGCTGCCAAGGCTGCTGCGGGCAGAGGCGGCCGTGTGGCCGCGGCTCGTGGTGCTACTGCAGCCCGCGCCACCAAGGCCGTCAAGACGACCAAGGCCGCTGCTACCAAGGCGGCGCCGGCAAGAGGCGGTCGGAAGGCCTCCGCTGCCGTATCCGCTGCCGTAAAGGCCGCCCCGACAGCACGTACGACCCGGAAGACGGCAGCCACGGTGGCAAAGGCCCCCGCCAAGCGGGCGACTGCGGCGACCAGGGCGACTGCGACGGCCAAAACGGCAGCCAAGACTACGGGACGGGCAACCAAGGCCACCAAGGCTGCGGGCCGGCCCCGGGGCTCCAGGGCCTAGTCGTACTGTCTCAGCAACAATTCAGCAGACCGTACCGGCGCTCGCCCCCCAGAAGCCCCTTAGTGGGCTCACGGTTGAGGCGGGCGCCCACGGGTGCTGTGGCGGTGTGATCGTGATGGCAGGTTGACGGCGGTGGGGTCGTTCGCGCTCACGTAGGTTGGACGCCGGCTTTGGGCGTGGCCAAGTTCGGAGTTCTAAGGTGCGACCGCAGACATGTCGTCGGGTAGGTCGACGTCCCAGGCCAGCGAGTCGTCATAGACCACTTTCCAGGGGTAACCCGTCCGCTCTGCCTCTTGCTTGTGGCGTGCGAAGGAACCGGGGCCGTACGCGAAACAAAAGCCACACCCGGCGGGAAGGCTGATCACGTTGGTCCCGTCGCGGTGACGGTCGGGGACCAGCACAATGCCCTCTTCCTCTGCCAACCAGGCTAGGTGGGTCGCGAGTGGCAGGTCACCATGTGCCACTATGACCCGGTCATAACCCTGGGCGGCGACGTGGGCGAAAGCAGCCGCAACCGCAGCGTTGAGCCCCACGCCTCGTTCGCTCACTACTTGTGCGCCCAGGTCTTGTGCCCAGCGCGCCACCTCGGGGTCGTCGCACACAACTGCCACCGCTAGTGGCCGCGCCGCCGATACGACGTGGGCGGCCAGCCTCTTGGCGAGCGCCGCTCGGTCAGCGGGCGTGAGGACGGCCGAGAGGCGCATCTTGGCCTGACCGAAGGCCTTCACTGGGACCAAAACCACCGCGTGGCCCCGGGCTCTGTCCACCGCGCTCATCCTAGGCCCAGGGCCAGGACAGGCAACTTCGTCAGGTAGGGGCTGTTCGCCAGGGTGGGCACGTTGTTGGCCCGGCCAGGGGCGAAGGTTCTTGGACGCAGCCCTGCCCGGGTGGGAGCTAGGTTGGAACTGATGAGGGTTGCCTTCGGTACGGACGAGGTCACGCCGGCCACCGAGGAGCTTCGGGCGTACCTGACCGAGCTCGGCCACGAGGTCGCCGTTGTCGGCGACGGGCAGCGCTGGGCCGAGGTGGGCCGGGCCGTCGGCGAGGCAGTCGCCTCCGGCCGGGCGGACGCCGGGATGGTTTGGTGCTTCACCGGGACCGGGGTCTCCATGGCGGCCAACAAGGTGAGCGGCGTGAGGGCGGCACTGTGTGCTGACGCCGAGACCGCCAGGGGCGCCCGGCGCTGGAACGACGCCAACGTGTTGGCGCTTTCCCTCCGCCTTACGACCGCCGAACTGGCTCGCGAGATCGCCGAAGCCTTCCTGGCGACGGGGCGCGACGACAGCGAGGCCGACCAAGTGGCCCTTCTCGCGTAGGGGGCCGAGGTGCCGGGGTCGATAAGTGAGGTGGGCGATGGCAGGGCGGGGCGTAGGAGCGGAGCTCTGCGCCGCCCGGCCTGTGGTGCTGCGCCCACGCTCGATTTCGAGCGCATTTCGTGGGCGGCGGGCCACGATGTCGTGGTTGGGATGGACGAGGTCGGGCGGGGCGCCTGGGCCGGGCCGATCATGGTCGGGGCGGCGGTGCTGCCAAAAGGCCGCCGTGTGTACGGGGTGCGGGACTCGAAAATGCTCACGGAGGAGCGCAGGGAGGAGCTTTTCAACCGCATCGCCTCTTGGTGCTCGGCCTGGGCGGTCGGATCTGCGAGCCAGGAAGAATGCGACGCGCTCGGGATGGCAGAGGCACAGCGCCGGGCTGCCCGGCGGGCGTTGGAGGCCCTTGGGGTGGCGCCGAGCATCGTGCTGCTCGACGGGAAGTGGGACTTCGCGGGCGTTGGCTATGTGGAGAAGATCGTGGGAGGTGACCGCCGTTGCCTTTCGATCGCGGCGGCGTCCATACTGGCGAAGGTGACCCGGGACCGTTTCATGAGAGCGCTGGCACCCAACTTCCCGCCCTATGAGTTCGAGCACAACAAGGGTTATCCCTGCTGGCGCCACAAGATGGCGCTCCAGGCGTACGGCCCGTCCGCGATCCACAGGAGGACCTGGGTCTTCATGGACGCGCTCTCTTGGGAGATGCGCTCTAGGAGGGTCGAGGACGGCCGCGAGCGGGGTGAGAGCCCGCACGGGCCAGATGGCGATGGCCCCGGGTGGGGCGCGGAACCCCGCATGGAGGAGGAGCCCGGGCTTGAGGGCTGGAGCGGCCTCGAAGGCACAGAGCCTTGATCATCGAAGTCGAGGGACTGCGCAAGTCGTTCGGCAAAGTCGAGGCGCTGCGCGGGGTCGACTTCTCCGTCCCCGAGGGCCATGTGCTGGGGATGCTCGGGCCCAATGGGGCGGGCAAGACGACACTGCTGCGCCTGATCCTCACCACGCTGCTCGACCCCGACGGTGGCCGAGCGACCGTCTGCGGTCTGGACGTCGCCCGTCATCCGGCGGCCGTACGGCGAGTGATCGGCCTCACTGGCCAGGCGACGGCTATCGCGCCCGATCTGACTGGCTTCGAGAACCTAGAAATGGCCGGGCGCCTCTACCACCTCGGGAAAGCGGCGTCCCGGCAAAGGGCGCGCGAGCTGCTCGAGCGTTTTGACCTGGCCGAGGCCGGGGGTAGGCAGGCCAAGACCTACTCGGGAGGGATGCTCCGGCGCCTCGACCTGGCGGCGAGCTTGATGGGGCACCCGAGCGTCCTCTTCCTCGACGAGCCGACCACAGGCCTTGACCCGCGTAGCCGGTTGGGGATGTGGGGGATAATCCGAGAGCTCGTCGCCGGCGGTACCACGTTGCTCCTCACCACCCAGTACCTCGACGAAGCAGACGAGCTTGCCGGCAGCATCGTCGTGATAGACCGTGGCCAGGTGATCGCGGCGGGCACGCCCGAGCAGTTGAAGGACCGCATTGGCGGCGACGTGGT
>DAHWQF010000260.1 GCA_027334785.1 Acidimicrobiaceae bacterium | reverse complement strand
AGGATGCCGCGCACATTGCCTGTCGGTTGAAAGAAGGCCTCGGAGGTTGCGTTCAGCACCCTTGTGAAGGAAATAATGGATAGACCCGACCCGTCTCCGGGGTACTGGCTCACGTCCCCTGGCCCCGCCGCGCTCAGGTCGAGGAACAGGTCCGTCATCACGGGCATGCCCAAGCACTCACGGTGGCGCAGGTCCGAGGGCACAACTTGCCCACCCAGGCCCCACCTGTCCGACATGGGCGCTCGGGGCACCTCGTCAGCGCTCAGATGGCCTGACCGGCAAGGCACGGACTTGGATGGCCAACAGATGGGCAAACTGCCCCTGCCTCGTTCGCTGCTCCCCGCCTTACCGCCTCTGACCTGCTCTTTTCCTGGCAGCCCCAACGGGGTTCGAACCCGTGTCTCCACCTTGAGAGGGTGGTGTCCTGGGCCTCTAGACGATGGGGCCAAGCGAACAAAGTCTAGACGAAGGCCGCCGGCCGCCGGCCAGGTCCCCCCACCTCACGGCGAAGGGCTTCCCCGCGCCGCTCCCTGGTCGGCTACCTTCCATCCCGTATGTCGATGAGCACAGCCCTGCAGGGCACGCAGGCATGGGCGAAGCCCTCGCCCCGTATGTGGGCCATGCGCAAAGCGGAAGTTGGCGTGTTGACAGTATTGGCCCTGGCCGCCGGCGTGGCGGGGGCAGTCGGCACCGGTAGCCTGCCGGGAGCGATCGGGGCGCTCGCCGGCGTGGCCCTGCTCGCACCGTTCAGCCTGTGGGTCACCCTCCGTCGCTACCGGGCCTGGGCTTACCAGGAGAGGGATGATGACCTCCTCGTTTCGAGGGGCGTGATGTTCCGCCGGCTGTCGGTCGTCCCCTACGGGCGCATGCAGTTCGTCGACGTAACCGCCGGCCCGGTCGAGAGGCTGTTCAAGCTGGCGAGCGTCAAGCTGCACACCGCGGCTGCCGCCAGCGACGCCCGCATACCCGGCCTGGAACAGGGAGAAGCGGCGCGCCTCCGAGACCGCCTCGCTGCCCTCGGCGAGGCCCGGGCGGCAGGCCTGTGAACCTTCCCGCCCGGGGGACCGGGGGCGAGCCAGAACGGGAGGGCCCAGCTGGCCCGGGGCCCGCCTGGCAGCGCCTTCATCCCCTGACCCCGGTCGTTGGCGCGGTCCGCTCTCTAGCCGTGCTGGCGCTCGTGCTCCTGGAGGATTCCCGGAGCCACTCGGGGGGCGCCGGGCCAGTCCTCATCGTGGTGGGCGGCCTCGCTTTCCTCCTTCTCCTGACGGGGTTGGTGCGCTTCGCCGTCACCCGGTGGGCGCTCGACGGCCCCACTCTCCGCATCGAGACCGGGCTCCTGCGCAGAGACGCCCGCCAGCTCCCACTGGCCCGCATCCAGGCCGTAGACGTCGTGAGGCCGTTCGTGGCGCGCGCCTTTGGGTTGGCGGAACTGCGTGTCCGCCTCGCCGGCTCCGGGCGGGCCAACGGCCGCCTGGCCTACCTCACCGAGCCCGCGGCCCTCGACCTCCGCGCCCGTCTCCTCGCCGGCCACCACGGCCTCGACCAGTCCACACCCGAGCCCGTCGAACAGCCGCTCGCCACCGTGCCGCCGGCGAGGCTCATAGTCGCCGCGCTCCTGTCGCCGGCGGCTGGCATCACGCTTGTGCTCGCCGGCGCCCTGGTCGCACTGACGACGGTGTCCCAGGCTGCCGCCGCGGCGATCGGCGGGACCCTCTTTGTCTACGTGATCAGCTTCGCCCATCGCACCTGGCGGCGGGTGGCCGACCAGTACGGGTTCGCCGTGGCGTTGGCCCCGGACGGGCTGCGGCTGCGGCGGGGGTTGCTCTCGACCGTGGCCGAGACCGTCCCCTTCGCTCGGGTGCAGGCCGTCCGCAAGGTCGAACCGCTCGCGTGGAGGCCGATGGGGTGGTGCCGGGTCGAGGTCGACGTGGCCGGTTCGCCCGGCCGCGAGCAGGGGACGAGGTCGTCGCGCCTGACGCGGGCGCTGCTCCCGGTGGGCCCGGTCGCCACGGCCGATTGGTTGCTCTCCTCTGCGCTCGGCCTCAGGCAGTTCGAACTGGCCAAGCCGCCCAGAAGGGCCGTCTGGAAATCGCCTCTCAGCTACCACTTCTTAGGTAGCGCCTCAGAAAGCGGCGTCGTGGCGGCGTCCAGGGGAAGGGTAAGGAAAACGACGACGTGGATGCCGCTCGAGAAGGTCCAGAGCATCCGCTGGGTCGAGGGCCCGCTGCAACGAGCCCTCCATTTGGCCACCGTTCGCGTGGACGCGGCCGGGCGAGGCGTCGTGGCAGATATGCGCGACCGGGACTCGGGCGAGGCAAACGACCTTTTCGAGTCGCTGGTAGCCGCCAGCCGGTCGGCCCGCCGGCATGGCCCCACGCCAGCTGTGCCTCGGGGAGCCATGAGCACGGCGGTGCCATCAAGCAACGCGGCCCCACACCCTGCACCACCTCAGGCCCCGGGCGAGGCCGAACTGGGTGGCCCGGCTCTCGGCCAGCCCGACGCCCCCCGCCTCTAGGTCGCCGGCGAAGACCAGCGGCCCCGGCTGAGGAAGCGGTCCCACGCCGGCCAAACGACGCCGTCTGCGCCCGGAAGGGCCTTTTGGGCGCCACCTGGGTGCGTTCTTGCCAACTCGGTGCGCTGTCCTGGCCCCAAGGGACCCCGGTCGCGCCCGCTAACACAAAGTGCACCCAGTTGGCCGGCGCCCCATCTACCAGGAGGCGCCCCATCTACCAGGAGCGGCCGGCCTGGGAGAAACCGCCCGCCCACGGCATGCCCGGTGAGCCGATGACGTGCGCCCTGCGCCCTGAGCCCTGTGCGCCGCCGGCCCAGCCACGCCCTGCGGGGCAGAGGGGCACGTACGGACACGGCCAGCGGCCAAACCGGCCAGCGGCCAAACCGCCGGCCGAACCCTAACTACCCGCTGCAGGCGCCGGCGAGGCGCCGCCGAGCCAGTCAGGAGGTGCGTCCTGGGGCTCGGTGCGAGCCAACCCCGAGGCCACGGCTCCCGGCGAGCCGGCGCCGGCCGTGGGAGCGCTGGTAAAGACCTCGTCGTCGGCCGGCGCCGGCAGGGCGTCGCCGGCGGGAGGCGCGCCCGCCTCCCAGCGCTTCAGTTCGAGGTGGGGGATGAACCAGGTCGCCAAGAACGCCAGGGCTGCTACCGGCACGGCGTAGAGGAACACGGACTGGATGCTCGCCGCGTACCCGCCCACGAACCCCTGGCGGACCGCTACCGGCAGGTGCGCGAGGGCGGCCGGCGTGATATCCGCGGCCGAGAAGCCGGCGGGTAGCGACAGCCCGTGCAAGTGGCTGCGCAGGTCGCCCACCAGCAGGTTGGAGAAGATCGCCCCGAAGACGGCGGTACCGAACGAGCTCCCCATCGAACGGAAAAACGTCGCCCCGGACGTGGCCACACCGAGCTCGCGCTGGGGCACCGCGTTTTGCACCAGGATCACGAGGACCTGCATGACGGAACCCATCCCGATGCCGAGCACCACCATGTAGAGAGCGTCGAGGGCGTCAGAAGACCCCACCCCCATCCGTGAAAGCAGGTAGAGCCCGACAGTAGTGACAGCCGCGCCCCCGATCGGGAAGAGGCGGTACTTTCCGGTCTTGGAGATCACGATCCCCGAGCCGGTCGTCATGACGAGGAGGCCGCCCATGAGCGGCAACAGTTGGACGCCTGACAGCGTCGGCGAGATCCCCTTCACGACCTGGAAGAAGGCGGGCAGGTAAGTGATCGCACCGAACATCGCGAACCCGATAATGAAACCAACCAGGCTCGTCACCGAAAAAGTGCGGTCCCGGAAAAGGTGGAGCGGGAGCACTGGCTCACGGGCGTGACGTTCGACCACCACGAACACGCCGATAAGGGCGACCCCGGCCACCGCCATCATGATTATCGGCGCCGAGCCCCACGCGTAGGTCGTACCCCCGAGGCTCGCCACGAGGACGAGGGCTGAGGACGCCATGGTGATCACGACGGCGCCGAGGTAGTCGATCACGTGGTGCGTCCGGCTCAAATGCCCAGGGACCTGGCTGGCCACGACGAAGAGCGCGATAACCCCGATCGGCAGGTTGATGTAGAAGATCCACCGCCAAGAGAGGTTGTCCACGAAGAAGCCACCGAGGAGCGGCCCGACGACGCTAGCGACGGCGAACATCGCACCGAAAAGGCCCACGTAACGACCTCGTTCCCGAGGTGAGACGATGTCGCCTATTATCGCCTGCGCTCCCACCATCAGCCCGCCGGCCCCCAAGCCCTGCAGGGCCCTGAACGCGATCAGTTCGAACATCGAGTGGCTGAGCCCGGAAAATACCGACCCCACGAGGAAGATCACGATCGACGCTTGGAAGAACATCTTCCTGCCGTACTGGTCGCCCAGCTTCCCCCAAAGCGGCGTCGACACCGTGGACGCGAGCAGGTAAGCCGTGACCACCCAGGCAATGTGGGAACCGCCCTTCAGGTCGCCCACTATGGTAGGCAGCGCCGTCGAGACGATGGTCTGGTCGAGGGCGGCGAGCAGCATGCCGAGCATCAGGGCGCCCATGATCAAGAGCACGCGCCGGTGGCCGATGTTGCGGGCCGTAGGTGCCATGGCAACGGCCGTCGCAGCTACAGCCCCATCGTTATGGGTGGCCGGGCTGGCCTCGCTCATTGGTTAATTTCTCCTTTCTCAAAACCTTCAGAAACGATCCGCCGGAGACGGCACTGCTCTGGGAGGCCGTCGGACATCGCTTGCAGGCCCGCACCCACGAGGTCTTCCACAGGTACTTTGCCGCCCAGGTTGGCCCAGAAGAAGCTGGCAACCTTGAGGACGCCCACCGCTGAACTTGCGAGCAGCGCTGGGTAGGGGTCGCGGTCTTTGTCGGTCCCGAGCCTCTCGGCTAGGCCTTCTGCCAAGGCTCGCTCCATGGCGGCCATTTCGGCCGCCCGGGCTGCCCTGAAGGCGGGGTCGGCCGCCGCCTCCTTCATGAGCTCCATGACCTCGCCCGGGTCGCACCCGAGCTCCTCGGTGTCGTCGGCCATGGACCGCACCCAGTCGACGAGCACGGCACGCAAGGCCTCGAGGGGGCCAAGGGAGGGCGGCTCGGCGACCAGCCGGCGACGGAGCACCTCGGTAGCCTCTGGCCCCTTGCCGAAGATCGTCGCCTCCTTGGACGGGAAGTAGTTGAAGAAGGTCCGGGGGGAAACCTCAGCCGCTTCGGCGATGTCCTCGACGGTGACCTTCGAAAAACCCTTGGCTGCGAACAGTTCCAGGGCGTGCAAGCGGATGGCGCGACGAGTGGCGGCCTTCTTGCGTTCCCGGAGCCCGGGGTGCTCGTCCAGCGTGTCGTGGTCCAGGGCAGTCATGTTTGCACTCACTATATCCTTGCGT
>DAHWQF010000025.1 GCA_027334785.1 Acidimicrobiaceae bacterium | reverse complement strand
GCTGATGCGGATGGCAGGTCCGAGCTTGCGGAGGATCTCGGCTACAGCGGGAGGAGAGCTTTTCGAGAAAGCGATCACGACGCGGTCGGCACCGACCTCGGCGCACACCCGGGGCAAGTCGGCGATACGGCCGAGGCGCCGGCAAGGCAACCTGTCGGGTGCGTAGGGCTCGTCGTCCACGAAGCCCAGTAGCTCGGTGCCGGGGGAATGCTCGAGCCGTCGAGCCAACGACTCGGCGACCGACCCCGACCCGACTATGACTACGCGCGATTCGCTCGATCCGAGGCGGCGGGCGACGGCGCTGACCCCGGCTCGCCCGAGCGGTGCGAGGACTGCCGCGGGCAAGGTCATGAGGGTCACCTGGAGCCCGCCGAGCGCGTGCGTGCCAAACCAGTGGCTCGCCGGTACCGAGAGGAGGAGCGCGGCTATTGCCCCGGCCGCGAGCGCGTGCATGAGCGGGCCGATGTCGAGGAAGGAGGTAGAGCGCACTCGGCGGCTGTTCCGCTGGTACAGCCCATAGGCCGCCAAGGCCAAGACGTAGAGCGGGACGTAGGGCAGTACGTCGTCCAGGTCGATCAGGTACGACTGCGCCGGAGAAGTGAAGGCATGGATTAGGACCGTGCCCAAGAGGAACGACAGGCAAATGCTCACAGCGTCCGTGGTCAATGTGAAGGCCCACCAACGGCGCGGCGGTGCCCAGCGGAGGCCGGGTGCCGACGAGAGGTCCCGGGGCCCGACCAGGCCGAGCGGCAACCCGCCAGCACTGTTGTCAGGGAGGGCACTCAGCGCATCTGCCATTGGTGAGCCTAAGCCTCCTCATTTGACGGGACTAGTCCGAGCGGTGTTAGGGTCGCGCCAGTCTGCTCTTGGGCCACCACCCGTGGGTACCGGCTTCTATCTAGGAGGGCAAAACTCGCCAATTTGATCTCCGCAAAAGTGTCCAATCTTGGGCGAAACGGCCCTAGGCACGATGAACTGTAACCAGTCCCTTGGGCATACTGCGCCCGGGGGGCAGTTGTTTCTTCGTTTTTGGCGCTTTCAGCGTTGGTCGCAGCGCGGGCAGTGTGACGTTCGGGAGGCCTCAGCTGCGGCGAACTGGTGAAGTTCGCAGCACAGGTGGCTGCGGGGGGCGGCGCCGGGCGAGAGGGTGGCCATCTTGGTCGACAACTCGGCGGCGTGGGTCACCGTAGCCATGGCTTGTCTTTGGCTCGGCGCGCTCTTGTACCCTTCCCTATAGGCGACCCACCTGCGCGACTCGGCGAACTGCTGGACGACTTCGCACCGCGGATTATCCTTCACGAGGGACGGCGACGAAACCATAGCAGGTTTTTGATTGTCGCGTGGGTGAGCTGTCGGTTGGCAGCTCACTCTCGGCGCTACCGTTACCTGGATCGGCGGTACCCCGGGTTCAATCCTGCTCGTCCAGCAGGTCCTGCTCTCGGAGAGCCTCCACGAAACTGGCAACGTCCCTTGTGGCGGTCTCTTCGTCGATGCCGTAGCGTTCCAGCAGCAGCGACACCATTTCTTCTTGGCTCGTCCCCGTGCCGAGAGCGGACCACAGCTTCGCTGCCGACTCGTTGAGGCTCAAGTAGCGAGATGTCCTCGTGTCGAGGACGACGACTTCGTCTTGGACTTCCACCCAAACGAGCTCGGGGTCCTTTAGTTTCATGTCCCTCCACCTGTGAACGTGCGGTGAGCGACCAGCGTGGCCGGCCCGCTCCCGCGAAGCAACCTCGATGATCGCGCACCTGGCTCAGCCTCACTGCGCGAAGTTCGATTTGTTCCGGATTGGCGGGGTCGCGCCGGCACGTGGCTCGCCGAGGCGGGCGCGGAGAGCGTTGGCAGCGACGACAACTGCGTCAGTCGCGGGTCACGATGGGCCGGCCACCGCCCAAGTACGCTTCCGCCTGGAGCGTGAACAGCTCCGCGTAGAGTCCGCCGAGCGACATGAGCTCTTCGTGGCTACCGCCTTCGACCACCCGGCCGCCGGAGAGCACGTAGATGCGGTCGGCGCTCCGGACGCTCGAGAAGCGGTGGGAAATGAAAAGCGTCGTGCGACCCTGGAAGAGCGTCCTGATGTTGGAGAAGAGCTCTGCTTCGGAGCGCGGGTCCAGTGAGGCGGTGGGCTCGTCCAAGATGATGAAGGGGGCGTCCCGGAAAAACGCACGGGCGAGCGCAACACGCTGCCACTGGCCCCCAGATATATCGACTCCCCCGAGGAACTCCGGGCCGAGGAGGGAGTCGTAGCCCGCTGGCATCGTGGAGAAGAGCTCGCTCACACCGGCCCGGGTGGCCGCCTCCTCGATGCCTGCCTGGTCGGAGAAACGCTGCCAGCGCCCGGCTCCGATATTCTCTTTGGCGGAGAGCAGGTAGCGCACGTAGTCCTGGAAAAGCACTGCCACCTTCTCGCGCCAGAGGTGAGGGTCGAAGCCAGCCGTGTCGGTGCCGTCCCAGAGCACCTTTCCCCCGCCCGGACGGTAGAGGCCGGCCAGGACTTTGGCGAGCGTGGTCTTACCTGAGCCGTTCTCACCTACCAGGGCCACGACCTCGCCTTCGTGGATCTCCATCGTGGCACCACGAAGGCTCGGGGCATTGTTGCTCGGGTAGGTAAAGTACACCTCCTCTGCTCGCAAGGTGCGGAAGCGTTCGGGCGGGGTACCGCCGCCACCGTGGCTGTGGGCCACCATGCGGGGCATAGACGCCACGAACGAGTTGAAGTCCCCTATGAAGAGCGAGCTGTCGAAGAGCTGGGCCGCCCCGCCCGCCACGCTCTGGAGTTGGCCCCCGAGGAGCATGAGCGCAGCGGCGGCGGCACCGGCGCCGGCGATCGAAATGCGATGGGAAGACACGAGCCACACCAAGAAGGCCACAGCAGCCGCGGTGAGGAAAGACATGATGGCGCTGCCGGCTATGCCCAGCTTGATACGGGTGCGCATGAGGTGGCGGAGCTGGTCTATCCTCCAGTCGTAGAGGTCGTCCCAGCGGCTCCTGAAAAAGCCGCCGAGGTCGAAGGTGCGGATCTCCTTGGCCTCTTCCTTCCTGGTGAGGACCCCCTGCAGATACAAGCGCCGCCGGTCCTTTTCGGTCATCTCCACGTACCGCTTGTAGGAGACCCTGCTCGCCCGGGTGGCAGCGAACCAGACCGGGACGTAAGCGGCGACCACGAGAAGTAAGAAGAGCGGCTGGATGAAGAGCAGGGCCGCCCCGACGCCTGCTGCGGAGAGAAGGCCCCGGGCCACGCTGACGAGGCCGGTCACCATCTGCAGTGGCCTCGTCGAGCCGTGCATCTGGGCCCGCTGCAGCCGGTCGTGAAAGCTCGGGGTCTCGAAAGCGAGCAGGTCGGCGGCCACAGCCACGTCGAGTACTTCGCCGGAGGCGTGCTTGGTCACGAGCTCGCCGAGGATCCGCTGCAGTTCGTTGATGGCCGTGGAGGTGAACGAGCCGAACGCCAGTGCAGCCGTCATGGCCACGAGGGGGAATGCCACCCCGCCGGCACTCCCGCCGTGGCCGATCTGGAGGAACGCCGAGAACAGCCTCCGGGCGACCAGGACTTCGATGGCCAGGGCCAGGCTCGACACTACTTGCAGGGCAAGGGTGAGGATGAGTTCGCGCCGCGCCGCCGCCCAGACGAGCCTGACCGCTTGGGCTACCAGCATGGGCAGCTGCCTCGCCCGACGGTTGCCGACTGGCACGAGCACTTCGTCGATGTGGAAACGCTTGGTCGGCTCCTCGTGGGATGGCAGCGCGTCGTGCTCGGGCGCGACGTCGTCTTCTTTCGAGCCCCCGTTGCTCGTCGCCGGCCAGTCTGTCGGTGTGGGGGGAGTGCGCAGTTTCGTTGCCTCCTTATGGGTGGCACTTCTATGTGTATGTTGCCAGACATCTGGCTTTGCCGGCGGGGGCTGTCACTTTCTGTGGTCGTCACGGCATGTTCGACGCCCCCTGTGTCGCGTCAGCACAAATGCGAACACGCCCTGAGCCGACTGGCAAGGGGAAGTACACGCGGGGGGACCTCGGCGGAGAGCCTTCCCTCTGTAGGCGGCCCAAGGACCTGTGGTGCCTGCCGCTACCCGCGGCGACCATTGGCACCTCATCAACAAGGGCCGTCGAGGAGCGTCCAGGACTCGCGCACTACACGAAAGACCGGAAACTGCCGGCAGGCCCATATCCTGATAGAGAGCGGGAAGAACCACTCTGAGTGACCTCAAGGGTTCCAGTCGAGGTACCCCGGACACGCTCCCATAGACGTTGTGGTCCTCATGCTATCCTGACGAACATGGAACACCCCAAATACGAGGCACCCGTCTTGCGCAGGGAGGGAAGCTTAGCTGCCTTGACTGCCGCCAACACGTTGAACAGCTACAGCGACTCCTCGAGCAAAAGCGTACACACGGACGGTGTGTCTTGAGACACTAAATCAGGAGTGACCTGCAGAGAGGGAAGGACTACTGAGCTGTTCCATTGTGGGCTCTGGTTTGTAACTTCTCTGCAGGTGTCCTCTGACTAAGCATTGTTGTTTAGGCATCCGGTTCGACGGGCCTTCGGTGAGCAGCTGCTCGCTTTAGGAGCTATGGGTTGTGGCGGTTATCATTCGTTGCTCGGGTGCCAGCGACATTATACGCGAATCCAAGGGGCGAGCCGCGAGACCTCGGTCGTGACCGGAGGAGGGTGTGCGTGAGCCCGCATGACGAGAGGACGTCTCGTTTATTAGACGTCCCAGGCGATTTGAGGATTGAGTCGGTTGAAGGCATGTCGTCGCTTGAGACCGCGGTTGGTTTTGTGTTTGGCACTGAAAGCCCTGAGCCAATACGCGGCGGCGAGGACCGTACTGCCTCCGAGCTTGTAGAAACGTTGGCGGCCTTGTTGGTCCCAGCGTTGCTGCGTCAACCGTGTATAATTGAGTTCTCGGGCGGTCGGGATTCTTCGGTTTTGTTGGCGGTGGCCTTGATGGTTGCCCGCCGGGAGGGGCTTGAGGAGCCTGTAGCAGCCACGAAGCGCCACCCAGGGGTGAGCGAATCACGAGAAGACGAGTGGCAGGAGGGCTTGGTCCGTCATCTCGGTGTCACCGAGTGGGTCAAACTGGATTTCGAAGACGAGCTCGATCTAGTTGGCCCACTTGCTCAACAGTTCCTCTCTCGCTATGGCGTGGTTTGGCCGCCGATGCTGTGGTCCATGTGGCCCTTCCTGCAGCTCGCCAAGGGTGGGGCACTGGTGAGCGGGGAAGGTGGTGATGAGATGTTTGGGCCCCGGCGCTCAACGCCGGTTGCACGGCTGCTCTACGAGAGGGAAATGAGCAAGTCGGTAATAAAGCGGAGCGCGTTGGCTATCGCACCGAGGCCTTTTAGACAGGCGGTTCTGAGCCGGCACAAAGAGCAGCCCAGGGTTCCGTGGCTGCGCCCGCGTGGCCTCGCGACCGTGACGGACCTGATAAGGAAGGAGCGCCTTGCTGAACCGTTCGATTGGCCGGCAAGCCTTTTCTGGCAGCGAAGCTTGAGGCGCGAGGCTATTTTCCTGCGCAATGCGGCAAGGCTGGCCGCCGCAGCCGATGTTCTCCGCGTGGCACCTTTCCTGGAGGCCTCTTTTCTGAGAGCTTTGGGCCGCACAGGTGGTCGTCTCGGCTACGCGAGCCGGACAGCGGTGTTGCGTGCCAACTTCAGCGGCCTGCTTCCCGATGATGTGCTCTGCCGGTCGACCAAGGCCGTGTTCAACCGCTCTTGGTTCGCCAGGCATACTCGGGACTTTGTGGCTAGGTGGGATGGCTCAGGGGTAGAGACAGACCTGGTGGATCCCGAGGTGCTCCGGTCGGAGTGGTCGAGAGAGCGCCCCAACGCGTTGAGCGACGCTCTTTTGCAGTCGGCCTGGCTTGCCCAGACGGCCCCGCCTGTGCGACCGTAGGCAACATTGAGGGACCAACCGCCCCGCCCCGGGGGCCGAGTTGAGCCAGGTAAACCATGCTGGCCGCCGGTCGAATTGCGTATGCCTTATGGTGAGTTGCGTGCCTGGCTTGTACAACTCCTGGCTGCGGCGTCGGAGCAGACCACCGAGGCTAGGCAAGATTTCGTGCTGGACGCCTACTTGGTTGCGTGTGCCTTGTACCAGTGCCAAGCAGACGGGTCCCCCGCCCATCTATCTCTGGGTTTAGGGCCTGTCCCCAGAAAACTTGTGCGTTTGATAGACGTCCTGGCGGATGAAGTGATGAGGTCCAGAGATCCTCGTGATGGGAGGGGCCCGGACCGGATTATGGCGCCTATGCAGCGCTTGAAGTCGATCGCAGCTCATTTCAGCTTCTCGCCAGGTCACTGGCGGCGGGTGGCTGGTATGCGGGCCAAGCTACCGGCGTGCTTCAGGAGCATGGACCTTTGCCCTGAAGACTGTGCGAGCCTCGCTTCGCTACTCGTCGAGGAAACAAGATTGCCTGAGGTCTCCACCCGGGGTGTCCTAGTAGTCGGAGTGAGGACGTCCGGTTGCTACCTAGCCCCGCTGGTGGTTGCCGCCCTGCGCGCGCGTGGTGTGAGGTCACATGGCTGGGTAACGGTCCGTCCAGACAAAGAGCGCCGGCCGCAAGGGTTGGACCGCTGGACCTCGCGGCGTGCCGTAGGAGCGGGTGCCGAAGGCAGCGTCGTGGCGATTGTGGACGACCCTCCGGCGACCGGAGAAAGCGTGCGACAGGTGGCCAGTCTCCTGAGCAGTCATCTTCCGTCGAAAACGGACCTGGTTGCGTTGCTTCCGTCCTTGGGGCCGAGTGGGCAGCTTGTGCCCCATGACGCGATCTCTTCTCATGTCACCCTGGCATGGGACGACTGGCACGTGGTCCAGCAACTGCGGCCTGACAGGCTGCGTGCCGTGCTTCAGCAATCGCTGGTAGGGCGGAGCGTGGCAGGATTGAACGGGGAGGAGCTCACTGTCTGGGAATGCGTCTCTGTAGAGGCAGGGCGGCTTTCGAACCCCGGCCGGGGGCACACAAGTTGCCACGTGCGAGCGACCTTGGCGACCCGCCAAGCTGGCCCTGTCGTCTGCGATCTCCTAGTCCAAGGCGTCGGGGTCGGGTACTTGGGAGCTCACGCCCTCGAAGTGCACAGGCGCTTACAACGCTGGTTGCCACGAGCTTACGGCGTCGTGGATGGTTTGCTTGTTCGGGACTATTTTCCGGAAAGAAGCCGAGTCTCAGAGCTAGATTTCCGACAAAACACATACATGCGCCATGCCATAGTCGGCTACGTGAGCGAACGGGCTGGCAAGCTTGCCCTGGACGACAAGGTGGCTTCGGGCCGGCGCCACCTGGGCATCCTGTCAATGGGTGGGCACCATGCCAGTCGCCCCGTTCCGAGTCCCTGGCGAGTGCTAGTGGACGCGTGCGGGCCTTGGAGGGGCGCTCTGGGTCGCCTGTCCCGGGAAAAGGCGCTGGCAGCGGAAAGGCAGTTTGTGGCGGGCACGCTGCCCTGCCTGATCGACGGGGATATGGGCCCGCACCGGTGGTACCTGGTGGGTGGCAAGGGACTGTACAAAACTGCGGCGCACCAAAGAGCCCTGTCGAATTACGACCTGGAGTGTGCGGACGCGATGTTCGACGCGGTTGGCGCTGCCACGGGAGCCTGGCCTCCTCCGTCGCGCCATTGGGCCCCTGGTCCAGGTGAGCACCTCGGGGGAACCAACCGCGAGGAAGCACTGGCTGACCTGGCTGAGCGGGAGCGTCTAAACAGAGAGTTCCGTCTGGGCTGGGAGGGGGTGACGGGGGGGCCTGCTGATGCCGGGCGGTGGCTCGCCTACACGCTCTTTCAGCACTTGGCGGCTTCGCGGGATCTGCTTAGAGCCGCGGTCACCTACGGTGACCGCGGCTCTGACCAGGTGCTCGCGCTGAGGGGATGGCTGCACGGGCAGTTGGCCAACCGAGCATTGCAACGGCATCTGGGCCCCCTTTACGGGCCGACGTTGCGCCCCGCAAGGCCCGCCTCGTCTATTGTGGCCGTGGACATCGACGGAGTATTGGAAACCTATTGGATGGGAATGCCGGCAGCAAGTGCTGTCGGCCTGTCCTCGCTCCGAGCGTTGGCTGCCCACGGGTTGTGCCCTGTGTTGGCAACAGGTCGGCCTTTGGAGGAGTTGCGCTCGCGGTGCGCTGCGTACGGCCTAGAAGGCGGTGTCGCCGAGTACGGCTCGAGCATCTGGGTGACTTCGGAGGCGGTCGCTGTGACGCTGGTGCCAGCCGAGGGTGCCGACGCATTGCGGGCCCTGTGTGCTGTGCTGGATGGGTTGCCTCGTGTCTTTCTGCACCCTGGGACCATGGCGAGCGTACGCGCAAGCGTGATAACTGCGGAAGGGTTCTTGGCCCTCCCCTTGGAACTAGCCGAGCGGGCCATTGCCATAGCGGGAGCTAAGAGTGTCCTTGATCTCCACCAGGGCCGCTTTCAGACGGACTTTGTTGTGGCAACGGTGGACAAGGTGAAGGGGCTCGAGGCGCTGGCAAAGCGGCTGACTTCCGCTGAGACTGGCACTGGATGGCTGGCGGCAGCTGTTGGCGATGACGAGCCGGACGTGGAGATGCTCCGGTCTGCAGAGGTTGCGTTTGTGCCCGATCGGTGCTCGAGGTCAGCTAGAGATGCGGCGAGCGTTGTGGTGCGCGGCGACCAGGCGCAAGTGCTGCCCAGGCTCGCAAGCCAGCTCATAGGGCACCGGCCGGGCGCGTGCGGCCTTTGCCGTACGGTTGGTGGACAAAGTGAGGGCCTTGGCGCAGTCGTTGACGGTTTGCTCGACGTCCGCCAAGCCTCTGGTGTCCGGCGCTGGCTAGGGACCAATCGCGCGGTTCGCCAGCGCAGAGATCGCCGGGCTGGAGCTTAGCAGGTACAAATGGTGGGAGTTGACGCCCCAGCCAGCACGGAGACAGGAGCCGCTTACGGGCTACGCCTGGCCGGGTCTTTCAGCCCGGCCCTGGCGGGCCTCGTTGCGGTGTCAGCAGAGCACGCTGGGTGGCCTTTGGCGCGCCTCTCCTGGGGCGAGCACGTTGGGCCGCGGCCCCCGGAGGTGCGCAGCGCACATTGCGCCCTCGTTTACACCCTGGGTGGCTTCGTTAGCTCACGGCGGGAACCGCTGGCGATTGACGTGAGGGCTTGTTATTCGCCGACGGCAGCCACTGTCGTGCACCCCTACCTGGCATCGGCGGCACGGGTCGTGGCGCACTGGACCGGACGCTCCAGTTACTACGGCGGGAGCTTCGTGCTTGGTGAAGCCGCTTGGGCGTTGCTCGGGAAGCGCGGCACAGGGAAGACGACTTTGTTGTGCGAGCTGGCGAGGCTGGGCTTCCCAGTCCTTTCTGACGACGTGACGGTCCTCGACGGGATGCGAGCGCTGGTGGGGCCACGCTTGCTGGCGGTGCGGGACTTGACGCTGGCGCGTGGCCTGGCGCAGCTGCCGGAGAGATCTTCGGTGGCGGGTCTACACCTTGTGCGTGCAGGCTCGTGCCCAACCGAAGCGCCGTTCGGGGGATGGGTTTTATTAGAGCGTGGGCCAAGGGTGTCGTTGAAGAGGCTGGACGCGCTCGAGCTTGTGCGGAGGGTGGCACCCTGGGTATCGGTTTGTCCCGACACGCCGGGACTGTTGCTAGAGTGGTTGGCACTTCCTGCTTGGGTGTTGGAACTGCCCGAACCCGGGTCGGTGCCCGGGAGAGACAACGTTGAACTTGCGGCTGTCGCCGTTGTTGAAGCACTGCTCAGTTTCGGTTTGCGCCAGAGTCAACGGTGAGAGATAACTGGAGAAGCCATGAAAGTTCGTAGTGAGGACGTGATGTGGAGAGAGGTGGCCGGTGAGGTGGTCATCTTGGATCTCAAGACTTCCACGTACCTGAGCACGAATGCCACCGGGACGTGTCTATGGAAGCTGCTTCAAGAAGACTGCAACCTCAAGGATTTGCAGGCATCCGTGGTGGAGACGTACGGAGTTGACATCGAGACGGCAACGAAAGATGTCAAGGCTTTTCTTGAGATGCTGCGCTCTAATGAACTCCTGATCGAGTAACGCTGTTACGGTCGGGAACAGAACGGCGTAGCGGGGTGTGGTGCTGACCGGCGACCAGTTGGTGGGGCAACCTGCAGCCTCTGACCTCCGGATGGGACCTCGGCGTGAAGGTCTGCATGCTAGCTTCTCTCGGGGTGTTTTGCTGCAACTGCACCTTGCGTAAGCAACTTGCGGCCTAGGTCGGCCTGGAAAGGTGGACCCCAGGGGACCCTCACCTCTAGCACTGGCACTGAGGCAGCCAGGGCGGATACGGTCCCAAAGTAGACCTTTTGCATGTCGACCGGGACCATCCCCTGGATGCGGGCGTTTGCCAGCAGGCGGAGCATCGCTTGCGTAGGCTCGAGGGGCCTCATCATGACCTCCGAGCTGTCGCGGGTGGGACGAGGGAGGAAGACAGCTGATATCACGTTATGTTCCTTGGGCGCCCGGGGCGGCCTTATCGCCAAGCGCCCGTCAGCGGTAAGCCGTTGGAGTGTGAGGCGCGGCCGGAAGAGCTCTGCTAAGTGGAAAGCTTGTGGGCGCAGGCGCAGCTCAGTGCCGAGCCCGGCGCTAGCGATGCCCTCAGGTCCCTGCTGCAAAGCAACCACGTCGTCGGCAACGAAACGGGCCCCAGCTGCACAACAGAGGGCCGCTACAGTTGACTTGCCGATGCCGGAACATCCTGCGAAGACAAATGTAAGGTTGCCCGAGCGTACGGTGCTTCCGTGTAGGACGGCGAAGCCGCGTAAGGTTAGGAGCCACGCACTTATTGTCCCCTCCATGAGGACTTCGAGCAGCCCGTGTTCACAGTCGGGACCCGGCAGGCAGACCACGCTGCGCCCGTCGCCGCTTAGCTCAAACTCGCACAGCCCATGAAAACGGAACACATAGGCACCGCCGAGTGAGTACACGGTGTAGCCAGCACCATTGCGGGCCTTGAGCTCGGCGACGACCGTCCCTGGGTCATCTTGTGGTAACGGAGCGCTCTGGGCGACGTGCACAGTGACGTCAGCCTGGCACCCGTCCACGAGGGCTTCCCCGACAGGGAACGGCGCCTCGAAGTTGAGACCCATATGACGGGAACGCACCAGCATTGGGCTTTCGGACAACGCCATTTCGCTGGGCCTATGGGCTTCAACCTGGGCGACCATGCCGGTGCGTTGTGCAACCACCGAGTTACCTGCCACCTGTCCTGTCCACGCTGCCTACTGTACCTGGCGTTCTGTGGCAGATGGGCCCCGTCTGCGCTCTATTTTCCAATTTTGTCAGCCAGAGCGGTTCACTGTGTAATAATGACTCGATTTCCGAGCAGCGGGTCAGGGTCGAGGTGGCAACCGGTGAAGTTCTACGTAGGTTGCCTCGGATGCAAAGGACGTGCCGTCGACCCAGGCGTGTGCGGGGCCGCTCTCGAAACCGTCCCGGAGCACCCCTATGATGACGTCGCGTTTGATGCCTTGCGAGGCGAGCCACGCCTGCTCGACTAGCGCCCTCTCCAGGCAGGTAGGGTCCAGCCGGCGGAGTACCCCCATCACGCCGCGCGCGGCCTCTGGCCTGAGCCGGGGCGGCCGGGGCACCCTGGCCTTGAGGCCGTGGCGCTTCAGGCGGTACCTGATCAAGCGGGCTGCTATGGCGGCCCACAGTGCGCCGCGTAGGACCGCTGGGTTGAGCCGGCGCGCGGACCTGGTGAGGAGCTTCATTGGGTGGTCGTGGGGTGACCGGAGAGCTGGTACCCAGTTGCAGGGGGTTGCTGGCCTTGAGGGCTCGGTAGACCTCGATCGCGTGGGTCTCCATCGTGAGGGGTGTGGAGTTCGGGCAGAGAGAGGACACGGCGCCGCTCGCGTAGCCCCCGTAGTTGGCCTCTTGCACCGTGGCGCGCACCGCCCGGGCGCGCAGGGGGGAGAACCGGAAGACAGTGCGTTGGTAGAACGAGCCCGTCACCGACGCCACAAGGGACCATTTGCCGGCAGGACAGGCCAGTTGTTGGGGAGCTTCCATCACGGCCAAGGCGGAGGGCTTTACGCACTCGCCGTCGGTGTCAGTCTGGATGAGCGAGAAGGGCACGCCGTCGTTGCCAAGGCCGCCCTCGTCGAAGAATTAGCCCAGATGGGGATGCCGAGGACCTTCGTCCACACCATGGCCCGCGCCATGGTGCTCGCCTGGTGAAGAAAATCGTAGGGGCCGTTTGACCGCCAACCGACCTCTGTGAACGAGATGGGCTTGTGGTAGAAAATCCCTTGGAGCTGCATCATCTGTGCTATGGTCCCGTCCTCTTGTCGGGAGTCGTTGGTGCCCGTGTAGGGGGGTGCACCCTTAAGGTACCGTAGCGCAACCAGGCATGCTCGTCAGTTCGCGAGCGCGATTAGTGCTGTCTACCAGACGCTCCGCGTCGCTGCTCTTCGGCTTTGTGCAGAGATTAGGGCGAGTTGCTGTCAGGGACCTCTCGGTCGCCCTCCGGGTGGTGAAGGGGGTTGGGTTCTCGCAGGCCAGGTGTCGGCGGTTCGCCCGAGGAGTCGCGCGCCGAGCTTGCTAACGACGTGAAAGGCCGAGGGTGGTTGCCAACGCTTGGTGGCCATCCGAGAAGCACGCATGCAGTGGGGAGGAAGACCATGTTGTCCACGGGGCAAAGCGCTTGGAGGGGGCGAGGTAGGCTTGTTGGTCGCCGGTGTCAACCATGCCCGGAAGTCGGACGTGCAGTTGAAAGCGCTGTCCACAGTCAGTGCGGTTTTCACCTCCGTGTCAGTCGAGCAAGGCGCGCAAAGTGGCGTAAACGTCGTCGGCGACTTGTGCCCAGCGTCTCTTTGGCGGAGCCTGGACTGTCCCACGTGAGGGGTCCAACAACAGAAGGAACAAGCCGTTGGCGAGGTCTTTCACCGAGCTCGGGTCCACATATATCGGGCCCTCTCCGAGGAACTCTCGGAGCGGTGGGATATCCGAAACCAGCATGCGGCAACCGTAAGCGGCAGCGTCGGCCGGCGGGAGTCCGAAACCCTCATATAGGGATGGGAAGACGAACCCCGCACAGGCAGCATAAAGGGTCGCCAACTGTCGGTCGGCCACGTGCCTGGAAGGGGAGAACGAGTTGCTCCCAAGCGTGCCCACTGATGCCGCTCGAACGGGCCTGGGAGGACGATGCCCACATCGTCGTGAGCCTCTAGGGGTGCCACACAGGTGCTGCCACCCGTTCCACGCCCGTGGTGGGGCGCCTGCAAAAGTGCCCATTGACCAGGATCGGAGCCGTAGCGCGGCGGCTTGTGCGCTGACAGGCCTCGCGAGGGGGGACGGGTGGGGCCATGTCAGAGCCGGCGAGCGCGCGCGGACGCGAAAACTGTTGCGTCGCGCACGTCGACCGCAAGGTCTATCGTGAGCCCGAGGATTGTCGACAACGGCCCGCCGGCGCGCAAGAGGGGAAGGGCAAATGGCCGAAAACCGGTGGGGGTGGCTGCCGTTGGTCCATATTCTTTCCGGGCGCGGGCGCGTTGTTGCCGGGTGGCCAGCGGCTCTTTCGGTGTCTGTGTGCCCTTACGGTCTTGGAATGTCGATGCGAAGGCCGAAGCTTGTTCGTAAAGTTCGGATTGCGCTAAGGCGACTTGGTGCCAGCTACAACGGGCCGCGTTGGACAGGCCCAGGTGCCTGCGCCGTTCGACCTCGGAAGCGTCGTCCAGCGTGCGCAGGATTTCGGATGCGAGACGCTTGTGGTCACCCGGGCTTACGAGGAGGGCTGCCTTCCCCGCGACCTCGGGGATGGCCCCTGTCGTGTAGGCCGCGACGATAGTGCCGCTCGCCTGAGCTTCCACGATCACGCGGCCGAACTGCTCGACCCACCTCGACGTGGCCAGGCTGGGGACAAGCAGGATGTCGAAGTCGCGATACGTTGCAGCGAGCGCATCGCCGCTCGCCCACGGCTGGAGCTCGACATGTTCGGCCACGCCCAGTTCGTGTGCCAGTCTGACGAGGTCGTGCTGGTCGGGGCCCGTGCCCACGATCTTGAGGCGCGCTGGCCGGCTGCGGCAGATGGTTGCCAAGCACCTGACGGCGTCGCGCGTGCCCTTTTCTAGCGACAGCCGTCCCACCATGCCGAGCACGATCTCTCTTCGGGGATGCCCTCGGGTATTGGGAGTGCTCATTGCTGGGCGGAAGATCCTTTCGTCGCAGCCTAGGGGCAGGACCTGCAGCGGGCCTGAAAAGCCCTTTCCCCTCGCCACAGAGGCAGCCTGTCGACTGCACGGGTAAAGTCCAGCGGTCCGCCTCAAGGCTGTTCGTTCGTAATAGCAGAACGGAGGAGGGTACCGCTTGTCTATGTTCTGGGCGGTGTACATGACGGTTGGCAGGCCGGCACGTTGGG
>DAHWQF010000259.1 GCA_027334785.1 Acidimicrobiaceae bacterium | reverse complement strand
CACTGGTTCGGGGCGGGCAGGCAGAGCCGGTGCTTTGCCGTGTTGACCGTTGGCAAGGGGGTGGGCTGCGGCCTGGTCGTCAACAATGCTGTGGTCACCGGCTACGACGGCCACGCGGGCCTGGTCAGCCACAGCCCGGTCAACCCGGGCGGGCCTTTATGCCGGCAAGGCCACCGCGGGTGCGCGAGCGCTTATTTGACGTCGGGCTCGATTGTACGCACCCTGGCGGCCACCGACGGCTTTTGGGGCGCGACCTTTGAAGATGCGCTCGAAGAGGCCCGAGCAGGCAACCGGGCAGCGGGAAGAGTGTTCAGGGACGCGTGTTTTGCTCTCGGGGTCCTGGCGGCCAACATAGCCAACATGATCGGGCCAGACCGCATCGTGGTTTCGGGCGAGGGCGTGGGCATGTACGACGTGGCGCCCGAGGCGGTTGACGAGGGTATATCTCGGCACCTACATTGGAACGCGTCGCCCTTCGATCTCGACGTGGAGCCCTTTGCCTTTAGCGAATGGGCACGGGGCGCGGCCGCGGCCGCTGTGCAGTCCCTCGTCTACGGGGAGCTGGCAGATAGCTGAGGACCGGCCGGACGCCTTGGGGCGCCGGTCGAGGTGACGGAGCGTAGTTGACCCTCCGGCGGTGTTTGTGCCGTGCCGGCTTTGTTGCAGTAGCGGCCTTCCCGTTCGCATTCTTGCTCGCCTTCGTCGCCTACCCGCTGTGGCAGGAGCTCTGGGGCAGCTTCTCCAAGTGGTACCAGCTCAAGCCGGCAGGCTTTGGTGGCCTCAGCAACTACAGGGCCCTCTTTAACGACATAGACGTCAGCGCGTCAGCCTTGCACACGGTCGTCTACGTGTTGGTGACTGTGCCGGTAGAGATAGGGCTCGGCCTGGGGGCGGCCTGGGCCACCTTGCGGGCCGGCCGGGGACGGGCGCTTCTGGCCGTTGTCTTCCTTGTTCCCCTGGCCGTACCTTGGGCGGTCGCGGGCTCTTTCTTCAACGGGCTGTTCGGCGTCAACGGGGTGGCCGACCAGCTGAGCCAGCACATTTTCGGTACCGGCAGGTCCTTTTTGTGGTTGGACCATCCGCGCCTGGCCTTCGCCGTCATCGTCGTGTTCGGCATCTGGAAGGGGGCGCCGTGGTGCTACCTCCTCCTGCTCGGGGCCCTCAGCGGGTGCCCAGAAGACGTTTTCGAAGCTGCCCGGGTCGACGGTGCCCGGGGGGTACCGTTTTGGTGGCACGTCGTTGTGCCCTCTGTGCGGCCCATGCTCGCCTTTGTGATCGTGCTCCGTGTGATCGCCGAGGCACAGACCTATTACTCGGTGGCCCTGCTGACCAATGGCGGCCCCGGTTTCCCGGGGGCTACCGAGTTGGTCGGGTTCTACGACAACGTCTTGGCCTTCGGTTTCCAGAACTTCGGCGAAGCCACCGCCCTTGGGGCTCTCGTGGGCGCTGTCTTGATCGCGGTGGCGTTGGGGGGGTGGGCGCTCGCTCACCCGCGGGCTAGGCCGCGACGCCGCTATCTGGCTGAGCCTGCTCGGGCAGCTGCCGGCCCATGGCGCACCCGGCTCGGGGCGGGAGCGCACCTTGCCTCGTACCCAGTGCGGGCACTTATAACAGCCAGCGCCTTTGTCCGCGCTCCTCCCAGCCCGGGTCTAAGCACGAGCCGGAGGTGGCGCGCGGTCGTCCGGAGGGTGCGGTGGCTTTTCCTGGCCGCAGCGGTGGTGTCCGTGCTGCTCCCGTTCGCCGGCGAGGCCCCGGGTTGGCTCGGGCGCTCGGAGTTTGCCGGCACTAACTGGCCGGCGGTGGGGAGCGGGCTGCTGAACACGCTTTTGATGAGCGTCGCCACCGTCGTCGGGACGCTGGCGCTGGCGGTGCCGGCCGCCTATGTCCTGGCCTACAAAAAGTTCCGGTTACGGGGCGCACTTTTCATGTTCGTCCTCTTTACCCTGGCCATCCCCGGCGTCATATTCATATACCCCCAGTTCCAAGAGATCGTCTGGCTGGGCCTGGTCAACACCCGTGTGGGTATGCTCGCCCTCTACGTCACTTCCAACCTGCCTTTGGCTGTGTTCTTCCTCCGCCCGGCCTTTGGCGGCGTGCCCGTACCCCTAGTCGAGGCCATGCGGGTCGACGGCGCCTCAGGCGTCGGGATCCTGAGACGCTTGGTCCTGCGCTACTCGGCCAGCACCATCGTCGCTCTGAGCGTGCTCGTCGTGATCTGGGTCTGGGGCGAGGTCCCGATCGCCTTGGCCGTCCTCAGCCCTAACAACGTTTCCAGCTTCACCCTGCCCCTGCTCGTGGCGGAGGGCCAAGTCCCCAACCCCAACGCGGTGTACCTGCTGTCCATGGCAGTGCCGTTGCTCTTGTTCTTGGCCACGCAGCGGCTTTTCCGGCGAGGACTGGTCAGCGCGTCCCTGCTTTAGCACTGCTCGCGCGCGAGACTGGCCCCATGGAACGGCTCAACCTCACTAACCTGGCCACGCTTCCGCAACGGTGGCGCCCGCTGGTCGACCCCGAGGAGCTTTCCATTGGCGTCGTCCACCTCGGGATAGGGGCGTTCCACCGGGCGCACCAGGCGCTCTACACCGAGAAGGCCATGGCCGAAGTGGGGGAGGCCGGCTGGGGGATCTGCGGAGTGACGCAGAGGAGCGAGGCGGTAGGCGAGGCCCTCGTCCCCCAGGACTGCCTCTACAGCGTCGTCGAGAGCTCGCCGGGACGGACCGAGGTGCATGTTGCCGGCGCCGTGCGGGAGGTGCTCTTCGCCCGCCGGCAGGCAGCTGAGCTGACCGAGCGGATCGCCGCGCCGGCGACCGGCGTGGTGACACTTACCGTTACCGAGAAGGGCTACCGGTACAACCCTGTTACAGGTGAGCTCGACGTAGCGGACCCCGAGGTGAGGGCCGATGCGGCTGGGCGCCCTCCCGAAACGGTGCTCGGCCGGCTCGTGGGCGGTATCGAGGCCCGTATGGGCTCGGGGGGCCCGCCGCTGTCGGTCGTGTGCTGCGACAACCTCCCGAGCAACGGGCCGGTGCTCCGCCGCCTGGTGGGGGATTACTGTCGGCTCTTGCCCCGAGCCCGGGCGAGGGCCTTGGAGGACTGGGTCGAGGCCAACGTGACCTTCCCCGCCACCGTGGTCGACCGGATCGTGCCTGCGAGCACGGACGCGGACAGGGCGAGGGCCGCCCAGCTTCTTGGCCTGCTGGACGAGGCGGCGGTCGTAACCGAGCCGTTCTCGCAGTGGGTGGTGGAGGACCGTTTCGCCGGCCCCCGCCCCGCCTGGGAGCGGGCTGGCGCCGAGCTCGTCGGCGACGTCGGCCCTTATGAGGAGATGAAGCTCCGGCTCCTCAACGGCAGCCACTCGGCGCTCGCCTACCTAGGCGCGCTCGCCGGCCACGACCTCATCGCCGACGCCGTTGCCGCCCCGGGGTTCGCGGCCTATGTGCGTGCCCTCATGGACCAAGACATGACCCCGACCCTTTCGCCGCCGGCGGGCTTTGACCTCGAGGCTTACAAGACGGCCCTGCTCGAGCGTTTTGCCAACCCAGTGCTACGTCACCGGACCACCCAGGTGGCCATGGACGGCACGCAGAAGCTGCCCTACCGTCTTCTCGCGCCCATAGCGGCGCGCTGGGCCGAAGGTGCCGAGCCCCGCCACGCCTGCCTGGCCGTCGCCGGCTGGATGCGCTACGTTAGCGTCAGGGAAAGTGACAAAGGGGAGCCTCTCCCCCTCGACGACCCCCTGGCAGAGAGGCTGCGTGCCCTCACGTCGGGCGCGTCCACGGCCCCCGCAGCAGTCGACGCCCTGCTCGGCCTGAGGGAGGTCTTCCCCGAGGCCCTGGCCGAGGACGCCAGGCTCCGCAAGCTCCTCGTCGAGGATCTGGACGCCCTCAGCCGTAGGGGCGCCGGCGCCGTGGTCGCCTCCTGGCTGCCCGGTTGAGCTCGGCATTACTTACGTCTTCACCTCATTCTCACACAACCTCGGTGTGGTGCAACTGCTCTCCGACACGGTGCTCGTCCTGTACCTCGGCGAAGTGGTCGAGCAGGCGAGCGCCGATGGCCTCTTCCAGCGGCCGATGCACCCCTATACCCCAGGCGCTCATGCGTTCAGTCCTGAGGGTGCCTCCGACGGCAGCCGAGCGTACGCCCCTCATGGCGCTGCCAGGCGAGATACCTTCGCCGCTCTCGCCGCCGTCGGGCTGCCCGTACCACCCGAGGTGCCCCCTCGCGACCAGCCGCTGCCGGGAAGAAAAGCCAGCATTACGAGTGGTGGCGGCGGGCCACTTGGCGGCCTGCCACTACGCGGAGGAGGCAGCCTCGCGGGCACCGGCGGCGTTGGTGGCTTCGTCGGAGATGGCCGCGTCGTCGTAGAGCGAGTAACCGCCCCGAACTCCAGGCCCCCCGTACCGCCTCGAGGAGGCTCGGCTCGCCGCGTGCGGTCCCTCTTGTGGGCACGCCCGGTGGGATACCGGTCGTTTTAGCTTTAGCGCAATAACCAACGCTCAGCTTAGCGGCCAGGCTGACGGCCTCGGGGCACCTGTGGGGCCCAATGCCGATATCGAGGCCACCCTCGCCTCGGGCTGTGCCGGGAGCAGCGCAAGCTCGGCGTACGCTTCGTCCCCATGAACGAAGCCATCAAGGACATGGGCGGCGGGCGGCGCCTGGTCATGGAGTCCGGTGTGCTGCCTGGGCCAGCCGTTGCCGTGCACGGTGGCGCTGGGACCTTCAAGGTGCTCCGCGAGGACGGGGCACAAGCGAAAGCGGCGCTCGAGGCCGCGTTGGAGGTGGCGCTCGGCTCCGGCTGGGCAGTGCTGTCGGCCGGGGGAGCGGCGCTCGAGGCTGCCGTCGAGGCGGTCGCGGCGATGGAGGACAGTGGCCTCTTCAACGCCGGCCGAGGGTCAGTGCCCACCACGGCGGGAACGGTCGAGACGGACGCTGGCGTGATGGACGGCGCGACCGGGAGGGCCGGGGGAGTGTGCGCTTTGACCTGGCCGGCCAACCCGGTCCGAGCCGCGCTGGCAGTGGCCCGGCTCACCGCTAACCCCGTCCCCATCCTTTTGGCCGGCGCGGGCGGGGACGAACTGGCCAAGGCCCAAGGGCTTGCCCCCATGCCAGCGCATACCGGAGGAGCCGAGGCTTCGACCGCGAGTACCAGGGGAACAGGGGCCGCCGGCGGTCGCATCGCAGGTAGCGGTACCGTCGGCGCGGTGGCGATCGACACCGGTGGGCACCTGGCTGCTGCCACCTCTACCGGAGGGCTGGCGGGACAGAGGCCGGGCCGGGTGGGCGACAGCGCCATTGCCGGCGCCGGCACGTGGGCTGACGACACAACGGCCGCCGTCTCGGCCACGGGGACAGGAGAGGCGATCGTGCTCGCCGGCTTCGCCCATCTGGTTGACCGTTCCCTGCGT
>DAHWQF010000258.1 GCA_027334785.1 Acidimicrobiaceae bacterium | reverse complement strand
GGCCCGGGAGAGGTCGTCGCGGTGCTTCAGGGGGACCTTTGGGACGACCTCCAGTTTCCCGCCCAGGTGGAGGAGGAAGGTCCGGTCGCTCACCTTCAGGACCTTCACGCTGTCGACGCCCTCTACGGCGGCGACGACGGCGTCGGCATGGTCGGCGTTGGAAGCGTCGAAGGTGACGTCCACCAACAGGTGGTCGGGACGGGACTCCGCCACGTCGAGGGCGGTGAGGACGCCGCCGGCGCGGCCAACGGCAACGGCGAGATCGGGCGTCACGGCGCCAGTCGAAGGCACCTCGACGCGAACGGTAACCGTGTAACCCGGGCTTGGCTGATTGGGCATTACAGCACGACCCCCACGTTTCAGAAGTTCGTGACTTCCATGATATGAAAAGACAAGTTTGTATTGCGAAATTGACAATACATGCAGGTGTGAAGGTTGTCAATGGGGCTCCACGGGAACACCAGCGCCTGCGGGTCGGCGCCCCTCACGGACGCGACTGGGCTCCGAATGACTTGCGCCCAACGGCGGCGGCCCATAGAGTAGAGAAGTGAAAGTAACTTTCCGCATTGCGGAAGAAGGGGAGAGATCACTTGGCCCAGTCAGTTGCTGCCGTACCCGGGCTTACCGTCACCGAGGCCGTGGACGAGCGCTACCGAGAGGTCCTGAACGAGGCCGCGCTGGAATTGCTGGTCAGTCTCGAGCGGCGCTTCCGCGGCCCGCGCCAGGAACTGCTGCGCCGGCGGGCGGAGCGTCAAGACGAGATCGACAAGGGGCTCATGCCGGACTTCCTGCCCGAGACCAAGGACGTGCGTGAGGGCGAGTGGCGCGTTGCCCCGCCGCCGGCGGGCCTTGTCGAGCGCAAGGTCGAGATCACGGGCCCAACCGAGCGCAAGATGGCCATTAACGCCCTCAACTCGGGGGCTAGCGTGTGGCTGGCGGACTTCGAGGACGCGAACGTGCCGACCTGGGACAACATGGTCGGCGGCCAGCTGAACCTGCTGGACGCCGTGCGCCGGACCATCAGCTTCACGAGCCCCGAGGGCAAGGAGTACGCGCTGGGCGCGGTCAACCCGACTGTAGTGGTGAGGCCACGGGGGTGGCACCTAGACGAGCGCCACCTGCTGGTGGACGGGCAACCCTCTTCGGCGAGCTTGGTCGATTTCGCGCTCTACCTGGCCAACGCAGGCCGCGAGCAGTTGAAGCACGGCTTGGGCCCTTACTATTACCTGCCCAAGCTGGAGGGCCACTTAGAGGCGCGCCTGTGGGAGCAGGTCTTCTCCTTTGCCGAAGAGGCGCTGTCCGTGCCCCATGGCACGGTGCGGGCCACCGTCCTCATCGAGACGATCATGGCGGCGTTCGAGATGGACGAGATCCTCTTCGAGCTACGCGACCACGCGTCCGGCCTCAACGCGGGGCGCTGGGACTACCTGTTCTCGATAATCAAGAAGTTCCGCAACCGGGGGGCAGGCTTCGTGCTTCCGGACCGCAATGCCATAACTATGGACGTCCCGTTCATGCGTGCTTACGCTGAGCTGCTGGTCTCTACGTGCCACCGCCGCGGCGCCCATGCCATTGGTGGCATGGCAGCGTTCATACCGAGCCGGCGGGACCCCGAAGTGAACGCCGTGGCCATGGACAAAGTGAGGCAGGACAAGCGACGGGAGGCGGGCCAAGGCTTCGACGGGTCTTGGGTCGCCCACCCCGACCTGGTCCAACTGTGCCGTGAGGAGTTCGACGCCGTGCTGGGCGAGGCGCCCAACCAACTCGGCCACAAGATCGATGGCGGCCGCACCGGCGCTGACAACCTCTTGGACTTCGCCTCCGCCGGCGCACGCTGCACCGAGGCGGGCCTGCGCAACAACGTGAGCGTCGCCCTCCAGTACCTCGCCGCCTGGCTCGGTGGCAACGGGGCAGTCGGGATCTTCAACTTGATGGAGGACACTGCTACTGCCGAGATCGCCCGCTCGCAGGTCTGGCAATGGCTTCACGCCGGCGTCGTCTTGGACGACGGCCAGAGGGTCACGCGCGACTTGGTAGACCGCGTGCTTGACGAGGAAGCCGCCAAGATAGGGGCCGGACTTGCCGGCGGCTATGACGATAGGTACCTCGTTGAGGCTCGCAAGCTTTTTGTCCAGGTCGCGGAGGGCGATGGCTATTACGAGTTCCTTACCCTTCCTGCTACGGAGAGGCTATAGATGTCCGAGGTATTCCTTTCGAGCACCAGCGAGACCATCCTGGCAACAGAGCAGGTCAAGTGGGGAATCGGACAAGTCGCATCCGATGCTGAAGTTTTCGTGGAAGGGGGCTATGGCAGTGCCCTCCCGGCCGATGGCCGTTACCGCGTACGGCTCTTCGAGGCTCGCTCCAGCGAGGGCAACCTTTGCTTGACACGTGCCCATGCTGGTGTGCCCGTGGCGCTTGGCTCGTACGTGATAGCTCCTTCTGATGACGCCGCGGCCCCAGATGCAGACCTGATAGCCAATGACCCTGTTGGTTTCATGTACGGGCTCTTGGAGCTGCGCGATGTCCTTGCTCGGGCGCCGGCGCCAGCAGCCTTGCTCGGGGTAGCCGATGCTCGGCTTCGTACCCCTGCGACACCCGTTCGGGCGATCGGCCGCGCCTTCACTAGCGCAGCTCACGACCAGAGCTGGTATAGGAGTAGTGAGTTCTGGGACAAGTACCTGACAATGCTGGCGCAGAACCGCTTCAATCAGCTCGACCTGGCCTTCGGTATTGCTTATGACTTTCCGGTCCACATCACCGACTCCTATTTCCTGTTTGCCTACCCCTTCTTGGTCAAAGTGCCCGGTTACGACGTCGTGGCTGGCCTTGAGGCCTCGGAGCGTGAGGCAAACCTGTCTTCTCTGAAGTTCATTGCCGCGGAGTGTGCCCGCCGTGGCGTGGCATTGCACCTCGGCTTATGGACACATTCGTACCGTAATGCTCAGAGCCCGGGGGCGAACTTCGTGGTAGAAGGCTTGAAGGACACTGAGCACGCTCATTACTGCCGGGACGCTCTGGGCTTGTTGCTCAACGAGTGCCCGGAGATCCGTGGAATCACGCTTCGGACCCATGGGGAGAGCGGGGTCCCAGAGGGCACAGAGGGCTTCTGGGGGACATTGTTCGAGGCATTCAAGCAGAGCCGCCCGACGGGGGAGTTCACCATCGATCTGCACGCCAAAGGCCTTACGCGCAGTGTGGTCGAGTTGGCGCTTGCTACTGGTTGCCGTGTTGTTGTCTCGCCCAAGTTTTCAGCCGAGCACATGGGCCTCCCCTACCAACAGGCCTCCATTCGGGAGATCGACCGGCTTGGGCGGCAGGAGATCGGGTCTTCCTCGGGAGGCGACGACGTGCGCCTCACTGCGCGGCGGCTGATGGGGTTGAGCCTGACCAGCAGAAGCGCTACCCGCTACAGTTATGGCGACTTTCTGAGCCGGTCGAGAGACTACGAGGTCATCTACCGGATCTGGCCCGGCACACAGAAGCTATTGGCGTGGGCCGACCCGGTGTTCGCGAACGCGTACGCGCGAGCGAGCCGGTTCTGCGGGTCGAGCGGGCTTGAGGTGATAGAGCCGCTCTCTTTCCGTGGTCGGCGAGGCTCCGGGTTGGGGGGAGACCTTCCACGCTCTGGTTACCGAGAGGATGTGGGATACAAGTGGCGGTTTGACTGGGAAAAGTACCGTGACGCCTATGCGGTGTGGGGGAAGGCCCTTTTTGGTGATCAGCAGATTGGCCCCACAACATGGGCTTCAGGTGGTCCGGACGGACGGCGAGCGACGACACTGCGCGCGCTGGCCAGGGCAAGCCGGATCTTGCCGCTAGTGACGAGCGCGCATCTCCCATCGGCTGCGAACGTGCACTATTGGCCGGAGATTTACACCATGCCGCCTATCAGCAAGGCCACCGAGGCCCGGCCCAACCCCTATCTCGGCGACAGCAGCCGTCCGGTTCGGCTAGGCACGATCAGCCCACTGGACCCTGTCATCTTCTCCACCGCGCGCGAGTTCGCCGAAGAATGGGCCAAGGGTGCTCCCGGTGGGAGATATTCGCTCTTAGACGTCGCGGACTGGCTGGAGCAGCTGTCAACGAGGGTGGAGGCCGATGTGCTCCAGGCGGGTGGAGAGGCCACGTTAGGGCCTGCGGACGCGCTCCTCCTTCGGGATGCCGAGGCTTTAGCCAGGCTGGGTAACTACTTCGCTCGGCTGTTCGTTGTCGCTGTCGCTTATGAACTCTACGACGTGACCGGTAGCGTCGGCCACCTCAGGTCCGCTGTAAAGGCGCTCGAGGCCGCCGTCGATGTGTGGAGTTGGAGGGAAGTTGCAAGTAACCTTCACGAGCTTTACGTCGAAGACTTGGCCTTCGGGGAGGTCGCCGAGGGGCGGGGAAATTGGCATCTCCGTCTTCCCGAGATGGAACGGGAGCTGGCGCAGCTGCGGTCTGAGCTCGCAGCGTCCGGGAGCCAAGCGGGCCAGGTGCCTCAATCCGAGGGAGACGGCATGGTCCTCCCGGGCATGAGCAGCCTCCCGAAGGTTCACGAACGACGGCTACCGGTAGCGCCTGGGCAACTCGAAGCCGCGCTCTCGAGGGTCCGCCCTAGCGGTCTCGATGTGACCCTCAAACTCGACGCTTCGTGGGCAAGAGTCAACAGCATTGAGACGGCGTGGCTGTACTATCGTCACGTCAACCAGCTGGAGGTTTACGAGATGTCACCGATGGCGGGCCGCGGCGAAGGAGTGTTTTGGACAACGGTCTCGGCGGAGTACCTGGGCGGGGATTACCCAATTCAGTACTTCTGCGAGATGGAGGCAAGCGACGGGCGGAGGAGCCGTCTCCCTGGCCTCGGGCCGGATCTCGACTCTCAGCCCTACGAGGTGTGGGGAGCATAGACATTCACTGAGGCCGATCGGGAGGGACTGAGAAATGTACAAGGCCCAGCGCATATTCTGGTCCAATTAAGAAAAGGCGGCACACATGAAGCACGGGAGCAAAATGACTAACAGGAGGCCTCGGGAAGGCCTTGCTGTGTTCGGCTGTCATCGACGTCGTCTCGGTGCTTTGGCTTACGGTCATGGGCCAGATGCTCGCGTACTATGTCGTCCGAAGGGGAAGCCGCGTCGGCGCAATGATCCTTCTCTATTTGCTGGTCGGGTTGGCGGTTCCGTACCCTTCTCGGCTGTTACCGCTGTACGAACTGATGGTGTCACTGCATCTAGTTGGTAACCCGCTATCGGTAATGCTCTTTCAAGGGGCATCTCTCACCCCCCTGAGCGTGCTCATTTACCGCAGTTTTCTTCAGCGGATGCCGCTAGAATACGAGGACGCGGCCTATGTGGACGGTGCGGGGCACCTCCAGGTTCTTCGCCACGTGGTCATGCCGATGTTGTGGCCGAGCACTGTGGCCGTGGCAACGCTGACGGGGATTTTGATA
>DAHWQF010000257.1 GCA_027334785.1 Acidimicrobiaceae bacterium | reverse complement strand
CTCGTAGCCGAAGACGCTCCCGTACAGCAAGCCGAAAAGCGCCGAGCTGGCCCCGACGGCGACGACGAGCGCGCCATACTCCCTGAGGCGCTTGGCGAAGAGCACGCCGGCGAGCGCAATGACAGCGCCCTGGCCGAGGTCGCCGCCCGGCGAGGCCAACGCCTCTCGCAGATGGCCCTCGCCTGGGTCTTGCGCGACAAGCGCGTAACCTCGGCGCTCATCGGGGTGAGCAGCGTCGAACAGCTCGAAGTCAACGTCAATACACTGCAAAACCTCGAGTTCGCACCCGACGAGCTTTCAGAAATCGACCGTTACGCGACTGAGGGCGACATCAACATTTGGGCCAGCTCAAGTGCGGATTAGGCCGTCTATTAGGTCGGTCGAACACAGGAACGAGCCGACGCTCGTCAAGGATATGATCCTAGCATGATGAGCGCTCGATGGCCATACCCCGTGGCCGCCGGTCAGCGTACCATGGGAGGACCCGATGGTTGGTGAAAAGGTTATGCATTTCCAGGGCAAGGGCACGGACCTCGGCCAGCTTGCAGAGAAGGTCCGCTCTTACCTAGAGTCCGACGGCTTCACGGTGCAGACCTCGGCGCCGAGCGCCCAGGGCACGGTGCTCCAGGCCAAGAAGGGTGGGTTCCTCCGGGGCGTGGTCGACGCCGACCGAGCGTTGTCGGTCCTTGTCTCAGGCCAGCCCGATGACTTCACCGTGCGCATCGGCATAGGCAAATGGGTCGAGCACCTAGCCGTCGCGGCCATCGAGACCCTGCTTATCTCAGACCTGTTCCTCGTGGTCGACGTTGCCGAGATGGCGTGGAACTTCGAGATCGAGGACAAGCTCGCGAAGCAAGTGGAGGCCCTCGTCGGTAGCTAAGCCCGTGGTCGACGGACCGCTCTCGGCACTATTGTCACAAGGGACCGGCGGCAGGCGGTCACACGGGCTGTTAGGCTGACCAAGGGTGTGCGCGAGGGTGTGCGCGAGGGTGAGTCTTAGCGAGCTCAGGGTCAGCGTGTCGGAGTCGGTGATCGGGCCGGCGGCACCACCCGACACCGAGGACGCCTTCTCCCTTCTGGTCGAGGCGGCTACCGAGTACGCCGTTTTCACTTTGAGCCCGGCCGGCTTGGTGTCCAGCTGGAACCGAGGCGCAGAGCGGATCAAGGGGTACCGGCCCGAAGAGGTCATTGGCCAGCACTTCTCGCTCTTCTACCTACCGGCCGACCAGGAGGCAGGGCTACCTGAGCAAGAGCTCTCCCAGGCAGCCAGGGAAGGCCGCCTGGAGACCGAAGGGTGGCGGGTGCGACGGGACGGGAGCCTGTTCTGGGCCAGCGTGCTGATCACGCCCATCTGGGACGAGGTGGGCCACCTGCGTGGCTTCGCCAAGCTGGTCCGCGACGAGTCGGACCGGCGCGCCAGGGACAGACTCAACCAGCGAGTAGACCGGCTCGAGGACCGGGAACGGATCGCTACGGCCTTGGCCGAGACCCTCGTCAGGCGCCTCTTCGAGGTAGGCCTCCAACTGAACAGCGTCTTAGCCTTGACCGCGGACCTCGAAGTGCGCCGGCGCACCGAGGAAGCCGTGGCAGGCATCGACAGCTCCATCAGGTATGTACGCGAGGTGGTCTTCGACACTGCTCCGGCGGGCGACGCTCCGACTCCCCACTCGCCCAAAGAAGGTGCTCTGCCATCGGCCTGAACGGGTTGACCCCCGACTTTGCATCGTCTGAACGTTGGCCCTCCGGCCATCTGTGCTGGGCTTTCGACGGGCCCGCCCACTTTGAGGCGCGCGTCTCGACGTTCCTCGCCGAGGGGCGCTCACGGGGTGAGCGCCTCCTGTTCGTGGCTGACAACCCGGTGCCGGGACGTTGGCCCAACCACCTGCTCGCAAGCGGAGCCCTACAGGTCTTCAGCACTGTTGAGGTGTACGGGGACGAGCTGGTCGTAGACGCCCTCCGGCAACGCTCGGCATTTGCAGACGCTTTGGCCTCGGCCCTTGAAGACGGCTACGTGGGCCTCCGCGTCGCTGCAGACAACACCAGCTTGGTATCGACCCCCGAAGCCTTGGCGGCCTGGGCCAAGTGGGAAGACACCGCCGACGTGTTAGTGACCGAGAGCCCGGTCACCGGGCTGTGCGCCTTCGACCGGCAAAGGCTCCGGCCCGAGATCCTGCGCTTCTTGCTAAGCCTGCACGCGACTTGCATCGAGCGCTGAGTTTGGCGCCCTTGCGGCCCTTGGTCGCCTGAGCGCCAGGCACGGCTACTAGGTCACGGTCGCCCGCGAACCTCGTTGCCGGGAAGCCCGGGCCTGGCCACCGCATGGCCTTGGTGCAGGCCGGCTGCGGCCAGCACCGCCTCGCGCGCGTCGCCACTGGCTGGCATCTGGACTTCCAAGCCCATCCTCCCCAGCATGGCCAGCATGTCCTTGCCCATGTGGTGGGCAACGACGAGTTGTACGCCGTGCTGCTTGACAAACCGAGCTACGCGGGCGTGGTGAGCACGCTCGCTACCTTCTTCCCGCAACGTGTCCCAGCCGACCTCGGTCTCCTCCCAGCTGGACAGCCTGCCTCGATGCACAGTTGCGACCGCGACGCGTTCCGCCCGGCCCCAGCGAGGGCCGACAGAGCCCCCTTCGCCCACGGCGATGGCGACGACGACGTCGGCGGCGGCCTCCCTTTCAGGGCCACTTGGCACCAGCGCCGGCTCGGACGCCCGGGCATGCAACATCTCGTCGTCGCGTCTCAAACGTAGTTCACCGATCAGGACCGCCATCCCAACGCCACCGTTTGTTGGGCTTTCCGAACGGGCACAACAAAACCTCTTGTTTTAGCAAGGCCACATATCCACAACCATTTTCCACAGCTGTGGACATTATTGTGATTTTTGATCACGTGCCGGAGGGGAATTGTCCTCGCCCTCCTCGTCGTCGTCGCCAGGATAGTAGCTCCACTCGGTCACAAACTTGTCCTGTTCCGCAAAAAAGGCGCTAAAACCGGCCTTAGGCGAGCCCACACCTACCTTCTCATTGTCTTCGTCCGGTGCGCGTAAATCGAGTTCCTTGCCCATAAGCAACCTCCTGACCTCCGGCAAACCAATCGTATCTAGTCCCCGAAGATGCGGCCAGGGACCAAAGTCCCTTAGGCAGGATCACCGAGATGGCCGTGGGAGCCTGAGCTGAACGCGACAAAGGGGGTGAGGCCTGACGCGCGCTGGGGCCGTGGGCCATCCGGCTCCCATGGACGAGAGGTCGCCAGCCCTCCGTTCGCCTCCGCTAGCCCGGCCCTCAGCTCGCCGGCGCTTCGACCTCGGCGAACTGGCTCTGGTACAGGGAGTAGTAAAAGCCCCGGCGGGCCAAGAGATCCCCGTGGCCCCCCTGCTCCACGATGCGGCCATGGTCCATCACGATGATCACGTCGGCGTCCCTCACCGTAGAGAGCCGGTGCGCAATGACGAAGCTCGTCCGGCCGTGGCGCAAGCGGGCCATGGCCGCCTGGACGAGGACCTCCGTGCGGGTGTCGACGTTGCTTGTCGCCTCGTCCAGGATGAGGATGCGGGGGTCGGCCAAGAAGGCCCGGGCGATCGTCAGCAGTTGCTTTTGCCCGGAAGAGACGTTCGACGCCTCTTCGTCGAGGACCGTGTCGTAGCCGTCGGGGAACGTGCGCACGAAGTGGTCCACATGAGCGGCCTCGGCCGCAGCCACGACTTCTTCGTTCGTCGCACCCGGCTTGCCGTAGGCGATGTTGTCCCGGATCGTACCGGCAAAGAGCCACGTGTCCTGGAGCACCATCCCAAAAGCGCGGCGCACCTCGTCCCGGGTGAGGTCCTTGTAGTCGGTGCCGTCGAGGAGGATGCGCCCCGAGCCGATCTCGTAGAACCGCACCAGCAGGTTGACCATGGTCGTCTTACCGGCCCCCGTAGGGCCCACGATGGCTACGGTCTCCCCCGGCGCCACGTCCAGGTTGAAGTCCTCGATCAGCGGCTCGTCGGGCTCGTAGCGGAACGAGACGTGCTGCAACTGCAGCCTCCCCGCCGCTTCCCGTTCCTCCCGCCGCTCCGGCAAGAGGGCTGGCCGGGCCAGATCTGCCGGCTCCTCTTCGGCGTCCAGGAACTCAAAGACCCGCTCAGCCGAGGCCACTCCCGACTGCAGCAGGTTCATCTGGCTCGCGATCTGGGTGATGGGCATCGTGAACTGACGGCTGTACTGGATAAACGCCTGCACGTCGCCGAGCGACAGCAGCCCCGAGGCGACCCGGTAGCCGCCCAGCACTGCGATGACCACGTAGTTGAGGTTGGCTATGAACTGCATCGACGGCTGAATGACGCCCGAGAGGAACTGCGCCCGGAAGCTAGCCTCGTAGAGGTCGCGGTTCTGCCGGCCGAACTCCTCGATGGTGGCCTTGCGCCGGCCGAAGACCTGGACCAGGGAGTGGCCGGTGTGCGTCTCCTCGACCAGGCCATTAAGCGTGCCGGTCCGGTCCCACTGGGCCGCGAACTGTACCTGGGAGCGTCGGGCGATCACGACCGTGATCACCACGGCCAGCGGGATCGTTACGATGGAGACGGCCGCCAGCAGGGGCGAGATCCAGAACATCATGGCCAGGACGCCCACGATCGTGAGGAGCGACGTGAGGAGCTGGCTCAGTCCTTGCTGGAGCGTGGTGGTGAGATTGTCTATGTCGTTGGTAACGCGGGAGAGCACGTCGCCGTGAGGATGGCTGTCGAAATACCGGAGCGGGAGCCGAGCGAGTTTCTCCTCGACCTCGCGGCGCAGCCCGAACATCGTGCGCTGCACGACGCCGGCCATGAGGTAGCCCTGGCCGAAGCTCAAGGCGGCGCCCATCAAGTAGACCAGCGCGGCCAGCCCTAGGTAAAAGCCCAGCCGGCCCAAGTCCACGCCCTTGCCGGGCGTGACGTTCATCCCGGAGACCATCGACGCGATCTGGCCCTGGCCGCGCGCCCTGAGCCCAGCAATGGCCTCAGACTTCGTGACCCCGGGCGGGAGCAGCTTGCCGACCACACCGTTGAAGATGACGTTGGTGGCGTCCCCGAGGATCCTCGGGCCAGCCACGGTGAAACCGACGGAGGCCACGCCCGAAAAGAGGCCGACGAACACCTTCAGGCGTTCGGGGCGCAGGCGGGAGAGCAGGCGGCGCAGGCTGCCCCAGAAGTCCTCGCCGCGTTCGACCCGCGCCCCGGCGCCCATGCCCATCCCGCCCATCCGCATCCCGCCGCGTGGACGGGCCCCGCCGCCCGGAGGCCTCATCATGCCGCGGCCTCCTCTCCCAACTGGGAGACCACGATCTCCCGGTACGGCGCGCAACTCGCCAACAGTTCCCTGTGCGCGCCGATGCCGGCGACCCGCCCCTCGTCGAGCACGATGATCTGGTCGGCGTGCATCACGGTGCTCACCCTCTGGGACACGATTAGCACAGACGCGTCCGTCGTCTCGGCCTTGAGGGCGGCGCGCAACCGGG
>DAHWQF010000256.1 GCA_027334785.1 Acidimicrobiaceae bacterium | reverse complement strand
GGGCGCCGACGCGCTGGAGGAGCTCCAGCGCCGCTTCGTCTGGGCCGAGCGCGTCCGCTCCGTCCCCCGTCCCCTCCGTCCGAGCCGAGCGGCTCCATCCCGTCGTGCGAAGGGCCGCAAAGGCGCTCGGGCTCTTCCTGGCCGCCGGCGCGCTCGTCCTCTCCACCGTGCCCTGGGCAGGGACCTCGGGCGCGGCCAACCCGACCGCCGGCGCCGATTTCCTGCTCCCTGCCTACGCCTCAGCGTACTTGGGGGGGACGACGATCCTGCCTGGGCGGTTCAACGCGTGGGGCACGATCATCGCCGCTTACTTTTTGGTGACTGGCGTGACGGGGCTCGCCATCTTGGGGATAGGCAGCTGGGTGCAGGACGTGTTCTATGGCGGGGCACTCATACTCGCGGTCGCCTTCTCCCAGCTCTCCCGCAGGGGCCGGAGCGAAGAGATCATCTAGCGAAGAGACCATCTAAGGAGCATCCAACGTGAGCGCACACAAACAACTGGCCGAACGCCACCGGCGTGTCCTGCCTTCGTGGTTGGCCCTTTATTACGACGAGCCCATCGAGCTGGTGAGCGGCAAGGGCTGTTTCGTGACCGACGCCGAGGGCCACGAGTACATCGACTTCTTTGGCGGCATCCTCACCACGAGCATCGGTTACGGGGTCGAGGAGTTCATCGAGGCGGTGAGGGCGCAGGCGGGCCGGATGGTGCACACCTCGACGCTTTACCTCATTCGCCCGATGGTGGAGTTGGCCGAGCGGATCGCCGGCCTGTCGGGGATCGAAGACGCCAAGGTGTTTTTCGTCAATTCCGGCACGGAGGCGATCGACGCCGCCTTGATGATGTGCTGCGCCGCGCGCAAGTCCAACCAGGTGCTGGCGCTGCGCAACAGCTACCACGGGCGGTCCTTTGCCGCGGTCGGGGTGACGGGCAACCGCGCCTGGTCACCGTCGTCTTTCGCGCCCCTGTCGGTCAGTTGGCTGCACCACGGCGACCGCCTGCGGGGTATTTTTGCCGGCCTCGACGACAAGGAAATGTGCCGGGCGGCGGCTGCGGACCTGCGCGAGGTACTGGCGACCACTACGGCTGGGGACGTAGCTTGCCTGATCGCAGAGCCGATCCAGGGCGTGGGTGGCTTCGTGGTCCCGCCGGACGGGTTTTTCGGCGCTTTGCAGGAGGTGCTGGTGGAGCACGGCATCCTTTATGTCTCCGACGAGGTGCAGACCGGATGGGGGCGTACGGGCGAGCATTTCTGGGGGTACCAGGCCCACGGCGTCCAGCCGGACCTCCTCGTGTTTGCCAAAGGGCTCGGCAACGGCCTGGCCATCGGCGGGGTGGTCGGGAGGGCGGGTCTGGTTGACGCCCTCGGGCCAAACTCGATCTCCACTTTTGGCGGCAACCCGTTGGCTACCTCAGGGGCACTGGCTACGCTCGACTACATCCTCGAGCACGAACTGCAGGCCAACGCGCTGGCGGTGGGCAAGCAGTTGCACCGGCGCCTCGCACAAGCGACGGCTTCGTCCAAGATCGTGGCCGAGGTCCGGGGAAAGGGCCTCATGCTCGGTCTGGAACTGGTCGAGCCGGGTACCCTGACACCCGCGCCCCGGATCGCCAACCGGGTTCTCCAGGCGGCAAAAGACCGCGGCGTGCTCGTCGGCAAAGGTGGGTTGTACGGCAACGTGCTTCGAATCTCGCCCCCGATGAGCGTGAGCGCGGAGGTGGCGGACCAGGGGGCCAGCCACTTGATAGACGCAGTGGAGGCGGTCGAGCGGGCCGACCATTAGCCAGCTCGTAGTGACCGCTGCCGGCCACAAGGGCAGAACTGCCCAAGCTAAGATAACGAGAAAAGGAGGACGGGTGGCGAAGGTCGTGAGAGCGGCGCTGGTCCAGGCCAAGTGGACCGGTGACAAGGAGTCCATGATCTCCTCGAGCCTCGCGCTGGCGCGCGAGGCGGCTTCGCAGGGTGCCCAGATCCTGTGCTTCCAGGAGCTTTTCTACGGGCCGTACTTCTGCCAGGTGCAAGAGCCCGAATACTACAGTTACGCCGAGCCCGTGCCCGGGCCGACGACAGAGAAAATGGTCGAGCTCGCCCGCCAGACCCAGATGGTGGTGATCGCCCCGATTTATGAAGAGGAGCAGCCCGGCGTTTACTACAACACCGCCCTCGTCATCGACTCTGACGGCCGTTTCCTCGGCAAGTACCGCAAAAGCCATATACCCCAGGTGCGCGGGTTCTGGGAGAAGTACTATTTCCGCCCGGGCAACTTGGGCTACCCTGTGTTCGAGACCTCGGTCTGCAAGGTCGGGGTCTACATCTGCTACGACCGGCACTTCCCAGAAGGGTGGCGGGCGCTCGGCCTGGCCGGCGCCGAGGTCGTCTTCAACCCTTCTGCCACGAGCCGTGGGTTGTCCTCCTACCTCTGGGACCTGGAGCAGCCCGCCGCCGCCGTCGCCAACGAGTACTTCGTGGGCGCCATCAACCGGGTGGGGGTTGAGCCTTTGGGGGACAACGACTATTACGGCAGTTCGTACTTCGTCGACCCGCGCGGCCAAAAAGTGGGGGACGTAGCGTCCGACAGCGACGACGAAGTCGTGGTCCGCGACCTCGACCTCGACATGATCGAGGAAGTGCGCCAGCTCTGGGCCTTTTACCGCGACCGGCGGCCCGACAGTTACGGGCCCCTGGTCGCCCCCTAACCCCTTCGCGTGGGGGACAGTAGCGCTCGGCCGGCAACGCTCTGTAGCCTGGCATTGGGCCAGCAAACCGATATGTTCAGGCCGCTTTCAGGGCGTCGCCTGGTTGAGGCGCAGCGAGTTCGTGACGAGGCGTTCGACTGAGAGCCGGTCGATGTCCACTGAGCCGGTGCCCAAGGTCTCGTGCAGGAAGGACCGTATCTCCCGCTGGGGCTGGGGAGGATGGCGCAACAGCATCTCGACCTCCTCGGCCACGAGTGCGGGGAGGTGCTCGGCGGTTTTGGCTGCAGCCGTGAAGAGCCCGATCCGCGCGGCTTCGCGACCGTCGATCTTCACTCCCGAGGCGACCAAGCGGAAGGCACGGCTGCGCCCTACGAGGGCCGGCAGCCACGCCAGCACAACCGTGGGCGCGAGGCCCGCCTCCACCTCGGGGAACCAAAAACGGGCAGCAGGGGAGACAAAGGACAGGTCGGAGAGGGCCGCCAGGCCGACGCCGTAACCTGCCGCGTCGGCGGCCACTTCGGCCACAGTCACAAGCTTGCCCGCGGACAGGGCACGGTTGAGCCTGACGAGCGTCTCTGCTTCTTCGCGGAGGCCGTCCTCGCCGGCGTGGTCGCGGTCCCTGCCGAGGCAGAAAGCGGGGCCGCGGGCACGCAGGTGCAGGACCCGTGCCCCCGCCGGCGGGGCGAGGAGCAGGTCTGTAAGGGCCCGGCACATTTCCATGGACATCAAGTTGGCCTCGCCCCGTTGCACCGTGACCTGCAGGACCTGGCCCTTTAGGCTTAGGTCCAGCCCGTCCACCACCGGGAGGCCCATTTTCTAATTGAGCCTTTCCTCGTGCCCGCGGAACCAGTCGACGGGTTCCTTCGCCGTGCGCACGGTGACGGCCCTCAGGTGGGTGAAATCGTGGAACGATTCCCAACCGCGTTCCCTGCCGGTGCCACTGTCGCGCACTCCTCCCCAAGGCGACGCCGGGTCGAGGCGGTGATGGTCGTTGACCCAGACGATCCCGTGCGTGAGGGCGCCGGCAACACGGTGGGCGCGCGCCACGTCCCTCGTCCAGATGGCTGACCCGAGCCCGTAGGGCGAGTCGTTGGCGAGGCGGACTGCCTCTTCTTCGCCCGAAAAGGGGATCACGACCTGCACCGGCCCGAAGATCTCCCGCCTGGCGACGTTCATTTCGTTGGTCACGCCCGTTAGGACGGTCGGCTCGACGAAATAGCCGTCGGGGGCGCTCTCGGGCCGGGCACTCCTTCCTCCCGTGGCCACGGTCGCTCCCTCCGACACGGCTTCGTCGATGCAGCCGAGGATCCGTTCTCGCGCCGCCGCGGAAATAACTGGCCCGACGTCAGTGCTTGCCCACGTTGGGTCGCCCACAGCGAGCCGCGAGACCGCCTCCACCAGCAACGCCACGAACTCGTCGTGGATCTTCTCTTCCACGAGGAGCCTGCTGCCGGCGATGCAGGTTTGCCCTGCTGCGACGTAACCGCCGAAGAGCGCCCCGCGGACGGCGTCTTCGAGGGGTGTGTCCCCGAATATGAGCACGGGAGTCTTGCCACCGACCTCGATGGTCGCCTTGGCGAAGCGGCGGGCGGCGGCCTCGGCCACCGCCCGGCCGGCTTCGGTGCCCCCCGTGAAGGAGATCTTGGCTACGTCAGGGTGTTGGGAGAGGGCCCTGCCGGCTACTGTGCCGAGGCCGGATACGACGTTTAGGACGCCCGGGGGGATACCCGCCTCGAGAGCCAGTTCGGCCAGGCGGAGGCTCGTCAACGGGGTGAGCTCCGATGGCTTCAGCACGACGCTGTTGCCCGTGGCAAGTGCGGGGGCCAGGCTCTTGGAGCCGATCATGAGCGGGTGGTTGAACGACGAGATTATGCCGGCGACGCCGATAGGGAACCGCGATGTATAGGAGAAGTACGGCCCGCCTATCGGGACCACGTCGCTGCGGTCGGCTAGGAGCAGGGCGGCGTTGTAGCGGTACCACTCCGGGACGCGGGCCACCTGCGCCCGGGTCTCCCTGATGGGCCTGCCGTTGTTGGCGGTTTCCAAGCCGTACAGTTCCTCGAGCCTGTCTTCTATGAGGTCAGCAAAACGGTTGAGGACGCGCGCCCTCTGGCCCGGCGGGAGCTCTCGCCAGTCACCCCGTACGAAGGCTTCCTTGGCCACTCGCACTGCCTCTGCCACGTCGCTGGCACCGGCGCTGGCCACTTCGGCGATAACTCGTGCGGTCGCGGGGTTGCGGACGGCCAAGATCTCTCCGCCGCCCGCCTCGACGTGCGCGCCCCCGATGAATAGCCCGTAACGGGCTGGCATTTTGGCAGGGGCGGGCGCCATGGTCTTTGCCGGGGGTTCGCTCGCAGTCGGGGCTTCGGTCACTGCTCGTTCCCGGCCGGCGACATGGAACGTACTTGGACGGAGTTTCTCAGTTCGCCGATCCCCTCGACGCGGCAAACGACTGTGTCGCCGTCGCCCAAAAAGCGCGGAGGGTCGAAGCCAACGCCCACCCCGCTCGGGGTCCCCATGGCGATCAGGTCGCCGGCCTCCAGAGGCAGCACGCGAGAAATGCACGCGATCGCTTCTTGTACCGAAAAGATCATCTGGCCCAGGCGGGCGCGCTGGCGCAGTTCTCCGTTGACCGTGGCGGAGATCCCCCGCTCTGGGAATGGTTCCAGTTCGTCGGGCGTTACCACCACCGGGCCCCACGGTGTCGCCTTGGGCAGGGATTTGCCCAGGAACCATTGGGTATGGACGCGTTGGAGGTCGCGGGCGGTGGTGTCGTTTATGACCGAGTAGCCCGCCACGT
>DAHWQF010000255.1 GCA_027334785.1 Acidimicrobiaceae bacterium | reverse complement strand
CGCCCAAACACAGCTCATAGGCCTGGGACGGGCGCTTAGCGCGGTCGCAAAGGGCCTCCTGGTACGTTGACCAACGTTCAAGCTCCCGTGACGCCCCTGCCCCAACCCGGCGCGTCGTCGCGTTCCCGGGTAGGCGAAGCCACCGCCAGCCTCCGGTCCTTGCTTGCGCCAGGTGCTCTCGTGACCGACCCAGTCGAGCTGGCCACCTACGAATGCGACGGCCTCACCAACTTCCGGGCGCGCCCTGCCGTCGCCGTGCTCGCCCGTTCGGCCGAGGAGGTCCAAACCGCGGTCCGCGTCTGCGCCCGCTTCGGGGTGCCCTTCGTGGCCAGGGGCGCGGGTACGGGCCTGTCGGGGGGCTCGGTACCGGTCTCTGACGGCGTGCTGGTCGTCACCTCGAAGATGCGTTCGGTGCTCTCGGTCCGGCCCAGAGACCAACGCGCCGTGGTCGAGCCCGGGGTGAGCAACCTCGACGTCAGCCGCGCCGCCGCCCCTTACGGCCTTTTCTATGCGCCCGACCCCTCGAGCCAGCAGGTCTGCTCGGTCGGCGGCAACGTGGCAGAGAACTCCGGAGGTGCCCACTGCTTGAAGTACGGCTTCACGACCAACCACGTGACCGGCCTCGAGGTGGTGACCCCGGAAGGCGAGCGGGTCGAGCTCGGGGGCATGGCCCCCGACACGCCTGGCTACGACTTGGTCGGGGCCTTCGTCGGCTCGGAGGGCACCCTCGGGGTGGCCACCAAGGTCACGGTCCGCCTCCTCCCCTTGCCGGAGGCCGTCCAGACCTTGCTCGCCGCCTTCATCGACATGGACAGTGCCGGCCGGGCGGTGTCGGCGGTGATCGCCGCCGGCCTCGTCCCTGCGGCAATCGAGATGATGGATGCCCTGGCCATCTCGGCCGTCGAAAAGGCGGTGCGCTGCGGGTACCCGGCTGGGGCCGGGGCGGTGCTCATAGTCGAGCTCGACGGGCCGCAGGGAGAAGTGGAGGCGGGCCTCGCCGAAGTGCGCCGGATATGCGAGGAAGAAGGCGCTTTCGAGGTCCGGGTGGCGGCCGGCGACGCCGAGAGGGCAGCGGTCTGGCGGGGCCGCAAGGCAGCCTTTGCCGCCATGGGCAGGCTTAGCCCTTCCTACATAGTCCAAGACGGGGTGGTGCCCCGCAGCTCGTTGGCCGAGGTGCTCCACGAAGTCGCCGCACTGTCGCATAAAGCCGGCATAAAAGTCGCCAACGTGTTCCACGCCGGCGACGGGAACCTGCACCCGCTTGTGCTTTTCGACGACCAAGCCGAAGGGGAAGGCGAGCGTGCCGAAGAGCTCGCCGAGGCGATCCTCGGGCTCTGCATCGCCCGGGGCGGCTCGGTGACCGGCGAGCACGGCGTCGGGCTCCACAAGCTCGCAGCCATGGAAGAGATGTTCAGCCCCGAAGATCTCGGCACCATGCTGCTGCTGCGCAGCGCCTTCGACCCCGAGGGCATCTGTAACCCCGGGAAGGCCGTGCCGGCGCCGCGGCTCTGCGGCGAGCCGCCCCGCCCACGCCATGGCGCGCACCCTCTCCAAGAAGCAGGTGTCGGTGAGATCTTCTGAAGCTGGCCCAGGCCGGGCGCAAAACTGCCTCCCGGTCGCCGCGTCGGTGTCACAAGGCGTGAGGCCCTTTTGAGCGGGGCGCTCGTCGAGCTGGGGGCAGCCTGTCCCGCCGGCGCTCGCCTGGGAGTCGAAGGCGACCAAATAGACGGTGTGGCCGTGGAGCTTGTCGCCTATCCCCGCAGTGCCCCCGAAGTGGCAGCCGCGCTTGGTGTGGCCGCGAGCCATGGCCTAGCAGTGGTGGCGCGGGGCGCTGGCACCAAGCTCGACTGGGGCTACCCACCGGAACGGGCCGGCCTCGTACTCGACCTGTCCCACATGAACGGGGTAATCGAGTACACGAGCGACGACCTGGTCGTGAGCGTGAAGGCGGGCACCCCTCTGTCCGAGCTGGCCGAGCGGCTCTCCGGGGCGGGGCAACGGCTCGCCATCGACGAGGTGGTGCCGGGTTCCACGGCCGGGGGGGCCGTAGCCACGGGCGCCTGCGGGCCGCTGCGCCACGCCTACGGTGCCGTCCGTGACCGCCTGCTCGGTGTGACCGTGGTGCGCCCCGACGGCGTCACCGCCCGCGCCGGCAGCAAGGTAGTGAAGAACGTAGCCGGCTACGACCTCGCCAAGCTCTTCACCGGTTCCTACGGGACGCTCGGCGTCCTGACCGAGCTCATCTTCAAGCTTGCCCCCCTGCCCGCGGCGCGGCTCTACGTCACCGCCTCCTACCCGGCCGCCGGGGAACTGGGGCCGGTGCTTGCGGCGCTCCAGCGTTCGCAGGCGGCGCCCGAGGCCGTCGAGCTGTCGCGCCCGCTCCCCGATGGCCCCGTCGAGCTCTGCGTCCTCGTCGAGGGCAGGCAGAGGCCCGTCGAAGACAGGGCCGCCAAAGTGGCGGCTGCCTTGTCGGTGGGCGAAGTGAGCCCCTCGGCGCCTCCTGGGTGGGGGTGCCTCCCTGGACCTGTCACGCTCAAACTGACCACCGTGCTCTCAGCCGTCCCCGACCTGGCCGCCCGGGCCAGCGAGGCCTGCGCCGCCCTCGGCCTCATCGGCACCCTCCGGGGGAGCGCCGGCGTGGGCGTGGTCTACCTGGGGCTGGCGGCGGCGACCGAGCGGGGTGCGCTCGCGACCCTGCTCGCCGAGCTGCGCCGAGCCGTCGGAGCTGGCCAGGGCCACGCGACGCTCCTGCGGGCTCCCGCTGCCACCAAGGCTGGTCTCGACATCTGGGGGCCGGTGCCCGGCCTCGAGCTCATGAAACGGGTAAAGCAACGCTTCGACCCCGGCCGGCTCCTCGCCCCTGGCCGCTTCGTGGGCGGTATCTGATGGCGGCCGAAGCCCGCGCTGTGACCGGCCAGCGGCCGGTGCCTGCCCCCGGCGCTCGGGCAGTGGCCGGCACCGCCCACCTGCAGGGACTGCTCAGCGACTGCGTCCACTGCGGCTTCTGCTTGCCCGCCTGCCCCACCTACCAGCTCTGGGGAGAGGAAGCGGACTCGCCGCGGGGCCGCATCCACATCGTGGGCCAACTGCTGGCTGGTGCCCCGCCAGAGGGCGCTGCCCTCCAGCACCTCGACCGCTGCCTGTCCTGCATGGCCTGCGTGAGCGCCTGCCCGTCAGGCGTGCGCTACGGCGAGATCATCGAAGAGGCACGAGCCTGGACTGGGCCAACCTCTCGGCGGGGCCTCGGTGACCGCCTGACGCGGGAGGCCATCTTCGCCCTCTTCCCTTACCCTCCCCGGCTCCGGGCAGCCCGGCTCCTCCTAGTGGCGGCCGAAGCGGCGGGGCTACGCCGCGCCCTGCACAAGCCCTTTCGGGAAGCCCGCTTGCCCGCACCGCTGGCACCCCTGGCAGCTATGGAGCGCCTCGCCCCGCCGGCAGCCCGGCCCGAGCGCCTGGCGCGGCGCCTGCCGGCCCAAGGTGAGCGCCGAGGCGTGGTCGGCCTGCTCGCCGGTTGCGTACAGAGCGTCTTTTTCTCCCGTGTCAATGCTGCCACCGCCCGGGTGCTTTCCGCCGAGGGCTTCGATGTCGTGGTGGCAGAGGGCCAGGGCTGCTGCGGCGCCCTGTCGCTCCACGCCGGCCGCAAATCCGAAGCGCTGCGCCTCGCCAAGCGCACGGTCACGGCGTTCGAGCGGGCCGGCGTCGAACTGGTCGTGGCCAACGCCGCCGGGTGCGGGTCGGCCATGAAGGACTACGGCCGTCTCTTCGCCGGCGACCCGCTCTACGAGGGACCGGCGTCGTGGTTGGCAGGCCACACCCGCGACCTCTCCGAACTGCTCGCCGCCGCCGAGCCTCGAGCACAACGCCTCCCGCTCCCGCTCGTAGCTGCCTTCCACGACGCCTGCCACCTGGCCCACGGCCAGGGCATCCGCTCCGAGCCGCGCCAGCTACTACGCCAGATCCCAGGGCTTGAGCTCCGCGAGGTGGGCGACGACACCTGCTGCGGGTCGGCCGGTGTCTACAACCTGCTCCAGCCGGGCCCCGCCCGAGCGCTCGGGGCACGCAAGGCGACGGCGCTCGCTGCCACCCAGGCCGATGTCGTCGTGAGCACCAACCCGGGCTGCCTCATGCAGATCGAGGTGTCGGCCGAAGACGCCGGCTGGCCGGTACGCACCGTGCACCTGGCTGAGCTCCTAGACCTTTCGATCAGGGGCCAGGCCCTGCCTCCTACCCCCAAAGGCTGAGCGGGCCGGCGCCACCGCCGTCCCCGCCGGCGGGCGCCGGCAGGCCAAGGTGCTCGAAGGCAAACGGCGTCGCCACCCGGCCTCGCGGTGTGCGCATCAGCATGCCGAGCTGGAGCAGGAACGGCTCGTAGACATCCTCGACCGTCTCGGGCGACTCCCCGACCGCCACCGCGAGGGTGCCGAGCCCGACCGGGCCGCCGCCGAAGCGGGCACAGGTCGCCTTCAAGATGGCACGGTCGACTTTGTCGAGGCCGAACTCGTCCACCTGGAACAGCTCGAGGCCGGCCCGCGCCACCTCCCGGTCGATCTTGCCGTCACCCCGCACCTCTGCGTAGTCGCGCACCCGCTTGAGCAGCCGGTTAGCGAGGCGGGGGGTACCGCGCGAGCGCTTGGCGATCTCGGCCCCGCCCCCCTCATCGAGGTGGGCTCCGAGCAGGCCGGCCGAACGCCGCACGATCAGCTCCAGCTCGGCCGGGTCGTAATAGTCGAGGCGGGCTACGAAGCCGAAGCGGTCACGGAGCGGCCCAGTTATGAGCCCCGTGCGTGTCGTGGCACCGACAAGGGTGAAAGGGGGCAAGTCGAGGCGCAACGACCGGGCTGCCGGGCCTTTGCCGAGGACTATGTCGAGCTGGAAGTCCTCCATGGCGGGATAGAGGATCTCCTCCACCGCGCGCGCCAAGCGGTGGATCTCGTCCACGAACAGGACGTCCCCTTCGGCCAGGTTAGTGAGGAGGGCAGCCAGGTCGCCGGCACGCACCAGGGCGGGCCCGGAGGTGACCCGGAACCCAGCTTCCATCTCCTTAGCGACGATCCCGGCCAAAGAGGTCTTGCCGAGCCCGGGCGGGCCAGCGAAGAGCATATGGTCGACGGGCTCGCCCCGCCGGCGCGCCGCCTCGAGCATGATCGAGAGGTGCTCTTTCAGCTGGGCTTGGCCGATGAACTCCGCCAGGCGCCTCGGCCGGAGCGACATCTCCTCGGCTTCCTCGCCCGGGCTCAGTACCGGCGCCAAGAGCCGGGCGCCGGACTCCCCGTCGTCGGCCGCGCTCACCGGGCCCCTGCCAGCTCTCGGAGCGCGTGGCGGAGCATGTCCTCTGCCGGCCCGTCGAGGGGGAGGCGGGCCAGAACGGCGCGCACCTCGTCGGCACCGTAGCCGAGGGAGGAGAGCGCCGCTTTGACTTCCTCGCGGCGCGCCGCCGGGTCGGTGGCACTCGCCTCATGGGGCTCTCCCGAAGGGTCCACGCCATCAACGCCCTCTCGGGAC
>DAHWQF010000254.1 GCA_027334785.1 Acidimicrobiaceae bacterium | reverse complement strand
GCGAGCAGCTCCCGGAGCCTCGACAGCCGTACTTCGTCGAGCGCGCCGAGGGGGACCGAGACCCGGAGGGGCTCGACGCCCTCCAGGCTGAGCTGCGGGCGCTTGAGCTCCGAACAGACCAGCTTGGGCACCTCGTCACGCAGGTCCAGCCGTCCCTTCACGAACACGACCGCGTCGTCGGCCAGGAGGTGGCCCACCTCGGTCATGGTCCGCGGGAACACGAAGACCTCGATCGAGCTCTGGAGGTCTTCGAGCACGAAGGTCGCCATGAGCTCGCCGCGCTTGGTGTACTTGCGGGTCAAGCCGGTGACGACGCCCCCGACCCAACGCGGCGCCGCCCAGCCGGCCTGGCCACCGTCCCCCTCGCCGCCCTCTCGCCCGCCGGCGTCGTCACGCAGGTCGAGGATCGTGCAGTCGGCGTGCCGGCGGAGCGCCGCCTCGGCCCCGACTAGGGGGTGGTCGCTCACGTACAGGCCAAGCATCTCTTTTTCGAAGGAGAGCTTCGTATGCTTGTCGAACTCCATCTCGGGCACGGGCACCCTGGCGTCGTCGAAGCCCCCGCCGCCGCCGTCGCCACCCCCGAAGAGGCTGAGCACCCCCTGGTCGGCTTCCTTGCGCCGGGCCAGGGTACGGTCCACGACCTGCTCGAACACGAGGCAGAGGCCCTGGCGGGGGTGCCCAAGCGAATCGAAGGCACCAGCCTTGATAAGCGACTCGACCGTCCGTTTGTTGAGCACTATGGGGTCCACCCGCCGGCAAAAGTCATAAAAGTCAGCGAACGGCCCGCCGCTCGCCCGCTCGCCCAGGATCCTCTCGACCAGGCCTTCACCGACGTTGCGGATAGCCGACAGCCCGAAGGGGATGGTCTTGTTGGCGGCCGTGAAGTCCGACGCCGACAGGTTGATGTCGGGCACCAGCACCTCGATGCCCATCTGGCGGCACTCGCCCAGGTAGACGCCGAGCTTGTCCTTGTCGTCCTTCACGCTCGTGAGCAGGCTGGCCATGTACTCGGCCGGGTGGTTGGCCTTGAGCCAGGCGGTCCAGTAGATGACGTAGGCGTAGCCAAAGGCGTGGCTCTTTGCGAACGCGTAGTCGGCGAACGGCTCGATCAGGTCGAAGATGGCGTGGCCGAGCTGGGCCCCGTAACCAGTCTTCTCGCAACCGGCGACGAACTTCTCCCGCTCCTTGGCCATGATCTCGCGCACCTTTTTGCCCGTGGCCTTGCGCAGGTTCTCGGCCTCGGCCAGCGAGTAGCCGGCGAAGCGCTGGGCCACCCGCATCATGGACTCCTGGTAGATCATGAGCCCGTAGGTGTCGGAGAGGACCTCGGCCATGTCGGGGTGGAGCGAGGCGACTGGCTTGCGCCCGTTTTTCCTGTCCGCGTAGTCGTTGTGCATGTTGGCGGCCATCGGCCCGGGGCGGTAAAGGGCGTTCAGGGCGGCCAGGTCCTCCAGGCTGGTCGGGGCAGCCGCGCGCAGGAGCGCCCGCATGTTGGCGCCCTCCATCTGGAAGACCCCGACGCTGTCACCCCGCTGGAGCATCTCGTAGGTGGCCGGGTCACCGAAAGGCACGCTGTCGAGGTCCGGCCGGGAACCTGTGTTGGCCTCGATCGTGTCGAGCGTCCGCTCGATGACTGACAAGTTGCGCAAGCCGAGGAAGTCCATCTTCAGTAGTCCCAGCTCCTCGACGCCGTGCATCTCGTACTGGGTCACTATGGGCGCGTCCTCGGGCCGGCCCCCCGGCTCGGGCTTGCGCTGGATGGGCATGTGCTCGGTGAGAGGGTCGGAGGAAATGACGACTGCCGCGGCGTGGATCCCGTCCTGGCGGCGCAGGCCCTCCAACCCCATGGCCACGTCGACCACCCTTTTCACGTCGGTGTCGCTCGCGTAGAGCTCACGGAGCTCGGAGGCGACTTTGTAGCCGTCGGAGTGCTTGGAGTCCTCTTTGAAGCACGCCCAAAGGGGCGTGTCGCGCCCCATCACGAGGGGAGGCATCAGCTTGGCTATCCGGTCACCGAGGCCGTAAGGGTAGCCGAGGACCCGGGCCGCGTCGCGCACCGCGGCTCTCGCTTTTATGGTCGAGAAGGTCACTATCTGGGCGACGTGGTCCCAGCCCCAGCGTTCCGACGCGTAGCGGATCATCTCTCCCCGGTAACGCTCGTCGAAGTCCATATCGATGTCGGGCATCTGCTTGCGCCCGGGGTTCAAGAACCTCTCAAAAATGAGGTCGTAGCGGATCGGGTCGATCCCAACGATCCGGAGGCAGTAGGCGACGCAGCTCCCGGCCGAGCTGCCCCGGCCAGGCCCGACGCGAATGTTGTTTTCCCGGGCGTGGCGGATCAGGTCCCACACGATCAGGAAATAATCCGAGTAACCCATCGACGCGATGACGCCGAGCTCGTAGTCGAGCCGCTCCGACACTTGAGCCGGCACCGGCGAGCCGTAGCGCTCTCTCGCCCCCTCATAGGTCAAGTGCCTCAAGTACTCGTCGGAGCTCGAAAAGCCCTCGGGCAGCGGGAACGCCGGCAGCTTGGGCTTGCCCAGCTCGATCGTGACATCGGCCCGTTCCGCCACCCAAAGCGTGTTGTCGCAAGCCTCGGGGAGCTCGGAAAAAAGTGCCCGCATCTCCGCCGCGCTTTTCAGGTAATGCTCCGACCCCTCGAAACGGAAGCGCTTGGGGTCGTCCATGTTGGACGCCGTCTGCACGCACAAGAGCGCGTCGTGGGCGAGGTGGTCCTCTCTCGCCGTGTAGTGGCTGTCGTTGGTCGCCACCAGTGGGGCGCCGATGTGGCGCGCTATTTCCACGAGCTGCGGGTTGGTCTTTTTCTGCTGCTCGATGCCGTGGTCCTGTAGCTCGATGAAGAAGTTGTCCCGGCCGAATATGTCCTGCAGGCGCCCGGCATGCGCGGTCGCCTGCTCGTAGTCGCCTTTCAGGAGAGCCTGGGCGATAAGGCCGCCGAGGCAGCCCGAGGTCGCGATGACCCCTTCGTGGTAGCGCTCGAGCAGCTCCCAGTCTGCGCGCGGCTTGTACCAGTACCCGGTTAGGTATGCCTCGGAGGACAGCTTCAACAGGTTTTTGTAGCCTCTAGCGTCCTCGGCCAGGAGCGTCAGGTGGTAGTAGCTCTTATCACCACCCTCTCCCTCGCCGCCGGTGTCGTCCAAGCGCCCTCGCCTGACCGGCCTCTCGGCTCGGCTCTCGCCGGCCATGTAGGCCTCTATCCCGATAACAGGCTTGATGCCCGCCGCCCGCGCCGCCTTGTAGAAGTCGAGGACCCCGTACATGTTGCCGTGGTCCGTGATCGCGATCGCGCTCTGGCCGTCCTCCGCCGCTCGCTTCACCACCTCGTCCACCCTCGCCGCCCCATCGAGCATGGAGAACTCCGTGTGGAGATGCAGGTGGGCGAAGGAGGAACTCATTTTTCGGTCTACCTCCCCTGGGAACGGCGAGCAAGGATTACAACCGTGTGGTTCACCGTCGAACTTAGCACGCCCCGGCCGGCGGGCCTTAGAGGTACGTGCCCGGCATCGGGCGCTCGTCCCTCTCGTCGCGGCCCGAGGGCAGTGCCCGCCGGCGCGCGTCTTCGAGGGCGGCCCGCTGGGCCATCTGCTGGGCGTACATGGTCGCCTGGATGCCGGCGAATAGGCCCTCCAACCACCCGACCAGCTGGGCCTGGGCGACCCGCAACTCGGACTCGCTCGGCACCGACCCCGGGTCGAAGGGCGGCGCTATCCGGCTTAGCTCCTCGACCAGTTCGGGTGAGAGGCCGTCTTGGAGCTCGCGCCGAGACGTGTCGTAGATCTCGGCCAGGCGGGCCCTGCCGGCCTCGTCCAAGGGGGCCTGCCGGGCCTCTTCGAGGAGCTGGCGGATCATCGAACCGATCCGCATCACCTTGGCCGGCCGCTCGACGCTCTCACCCGTCTCTTGGGACTGCCCCCCCGCTCGCTGGCGCGCCTCCTCCTCTTCGGCCGGGACGGCCTTCACGACCAGCAACCTGGGCTCGTTATCTGTTTTGTTGTCCGACGAGTCGCTCATAACACCAACCATCTTGGCCCAACCACGGGAGGAGTACCGGCACTAGCCTGCTCGCCTGGGCGCGTGCGGGTGGCGCGGGCCCCGCCTGGGAGGGCCCGTGTGCTGCGCAGAAACATCTGAAGGCTACGAGGCAACTTCGGGGGGTTACGAAGGCACGCCTGGCGTTGCCGCGGGTGTGGCCGCGGGTGTCCTGCACCACCGCAGCCCCCTGGCCGCCACGGCCGCGCTCGCCGCCTTGGCCGCCTCGGCCTTCGCCTTCGTGACGACCGAGAGCCTCCCCGTCGGGCTTCTCCAGCCCATTTCCACCAGCCTGCACTCCTCGCTCGTTGCGACCGGGCGGCTGGTGACCGTCTACGCGGCGATAAATGTCATCCTCTCGGCCCCGCTCGCACACCTCACCCGGGGGCTGCCCCGAAAGGCCACCATCTGCGCCCTGATGGCTGCCCTGGTGCTCACGTCCCTGGCCGCCGCCGCTGTCCCCGGTTACGGGTGGCTCATGGCGGTCCGGGTCGTGACCGCCCTGGCCCAAGCCGTGTTCTGGTCGCTCGTCATCCCGACGGCGGCCAGCCTGTTCCCGCCCGCTATGAGCGGCCGGGCGGTGGGGTGGGTCCTCGGCGGTGCCTCCCTCGCCGTCGTCCTCGGGGTCCCGGCGGGCACCTGGCTCGGGCAGCTCGCCGGCTGGCGCTTCGCGTTCGTCGGCGTGGCCGTACTGGGAGCGGTCCTGTCCGTCCCGATCGTGATGGCCCTGCCCGCCTATCACCCGGCCGAAACCCACGCCGGCACGGGCTCAGCGCCTGACCGGCGCCGCTACCGCCTGGCTATGGCGACCACCGCCTTGGCCGTGGGCGGGTTCTTTTGCATGTACACCTACGTGAGCCCGTTCCTCACGCAGGTGGCCGGCCTCGCCCTCCACGAGGTTGCCGGCGTGCTCCTCATTACCGGGTCAGCCACGGTGGGAGGCGTCGCCGCCGGTTCCGCGCTCTCCAGGCGCTTCCCGGCGGTGGCGCCTTTGGTGCCGGTGGCGGTGATGGTGCCGGCCCTCCTGTTGCTGTGGGCGACCGGCCGCACGGCGCCGGCGGCCATCGTCTTCCTCGCTACGGCCTGCGTCACCCTCGGCGCCTACGACGTGAGCAACCAAAACCGCGTCCTAGAGGTGGCGCCGGCCAGCACCGACATCGCCTCGGCCTGGGCATCGGCGGCCTTCAACGCCGGCATCGCCGGCGGCTCCCTGGCCGGCGGCCTGGTCCTCCACGGCTATGGCCCTCGCCCGACGGCCCTGCTCGGCGGCCTAGTCGCCATGTTCGCCCTCGTGGTGGCCGGGGCGGCTACCCGCCGGCGAGCCCCTGCCGGCGCCCACCCCTCCTGAGGGCCGCCGCTCGGCCACTTGGGCCGTGTGCTCGGCCACTTGGGCCGTGTGCTCGGCCACTTGGGCCGTGTGCTCGGCCACTTGGGCCGTGTGCTCGGCCACTTGG